>JAGVUD010000130.1 GCA_019136435.1 Armatimonadota bacterium
GCCATACTGGACCGTATCGTGCACAGCGCCTACCGTATCAGCATGGACGGAGAAACCATGCGGCGAAGGCGGCCCCTGGCAGACCGGACACCGGATGCGGCGACCGGTCCGGAAAACTCGGAGAAGCCTGCGGAGTTGACTTCAACGGATAGACCTACAAAGCAAAGGAAAGGCTGAGCGTCGCTGCGCTCCGGAAGACCCGGAAGAGCCTGCGGAGCTGACTCCAAACCGAAACCACCTAAAGCAAAGGAAAGGCTGAGCGTCGCTGCGCTCCGGAAGACCCCCCATTCCGGCCTGTTCCGAGACCCCCATGGTGGACACCCGCCAGACACCGCCCGGAAAGCCTTCGGGAGGACTCAGGTGTCCACCATGGATCGGAATCGCTGTCCATTTTCAGCGGAATCTGCACGACCGACGAACGAGCCGCCAGCTCTCTGTATATGACCGAGATCCCTGTCAGCGGACCCGTTCACGTCTGCGCGTCGATCGGCATGGGATGCGGCGAGTTGATCCTGAACCACGCACGGAGGATAGCGTGATCGCTTCGCCTGGGGCTTGACCCGGCAGGCCAGCCCCGGGGCCCACACCGACCGGCTCGGCAGCGGACTGATCGTTGTGGCGGAATGCGGCACGCCACTGTCGTCCCGGCAACGGCGCAGCCCCTGTTCTCCCTGTTTTTCCCTATCACCCCCTGGGCGGGCTGGGTCTTCCCGATACAGCCGCGCTGCAGAGGTGTTCCTGCGTCATGGGCTACCCCTCTGGGAGCTGGTCATATCCATCCGGCCAGCCTAGCCGACCGCGCCGCCATCCGGCCGGACTCCCTTTCCACGCGCTTAGCCCGTACGTTGGGCGCCCCCGCGCTCGTCAGGCGCCATCCCTGCCCGGTCTGCCGGGAGTTCGTCCAAGGGGCTTGCGGCCGCTGGCCGGATTTCCCGCAGAACGTGGG
Organism: Armatimonadota bacterium; assembly: GCA_019136435.1. Lineage (GTDB taxonomy): Bacteria > Armatimonadota > UBA5829 > DSUL01 > DSUL01 > JAGVUD01. Next base: position 947 of record JAGVUD010000130.1, read on the forward strand.
TGTAGATCATCGTCGTCTCGACATGGTTGTGCCCAAGAAGCTCCTGGATCTCACGGATGCTGACGCCTGCCTCGAGCAGATGCGTGGCGAAGCTGTGCCTCAAGCTGTGCACGCCCGCGTGCTTCGCGATCCCCGACTGCCGCAGGGCCTCCTTGACCGCCCTCTGCAGGTTGCTCTCCGCCGTGTGGAAACGACGCAGCTTGCCGTCCTCTCTGTCGGGGGAGAGGACTGTCGACGGGAACACGTACTGCCAGGCCCATTCACGGCCCGCGTTGGGGTACTTGCGCCCGAGGGCGTTCGGCATATGAACCTCGCCATGCCCTTGCGCAAGATCGGCCCGGTGGAGCGCCTGCACGCGGGCCAGGTGCGCCCGCAGCGGCTCCACCAGTGCCCGGGGCAGCAGGGTCACTCTGTCCTTGTCGCCCTTGCCGCAGCGCACGATGACGCGCCCCTGGTCGAAGTCGATGTCTTTGACTCGCAGGCGGACGCACTCCATCAGCCGTAGCCCCGCGCCATACGTCAGCTGGGCCATCAGCCCGGTGGTGCCACTCATGCACCCGAGGAGCCTCTGCACTTCCTGTCGACTGAAAACCACCGGCAACCGCGCGCCCCGCCTCGCCCGCACGGTATCCTGCAGGCTCTCCAGCGGCCTGGCGAACGTCTCCCTGAAGAGGAACAGCAGCGCGTTGAACGCCTGGTTCTGCGTGGACGCGGCCACCCGCCGCTCCATGGCCAGGTGGCTGAGGTAGCGCTTGACATCGCCCTCTGTCAACGCCGCGGGTGGACGCATTCTGCAGTACGCCGCAAAGCGTCGCGCCCAGTCCAGGTACGCCGTCTCGGTCTTGGGCGAGTAGTGCCGCAGGCGCAGGATCTGCTGTTCGTCGGACAGGGCCTCGAACCACGCGGCAGTCAGGGTAGCCGGGCCCCCCTGCTCGTCTGCCCGCAATGCGTTGGCGGGTGCCGTAGCCGGTGGTCGCGGCAGGACGCCTCCAGCTGCTGACTGCATCTCGCGGGCAAACTGGCGCAGGAGCTTCACCGCGTCCTCGGCCTGTTTGACCTGCCAGTCCGTCACCCCCGGGCTCTGTGCCAGCGCCGCCAGAAAGGCGCGCAGGCGGTCATCGGGGGCCAGGGCCGGGTCAGCCGGGGCGTCGAGGTAACGCTGCGCCCAGCGCTGCAGATGGAGGATGTGTTGCGGCCGTGCGAGACGATTGGCCTCCAGATACCCGGGGAACTCGTTCAGGAGCCGTCCAGTGTCCATGGCGCACCTCTCTGGGGGGACTGCTATTGACTCGATCTCAATAGTACCCTGCGCTACCTATTATACTAATAGACCTCAGTGCTAAAGTCAAGAAGTGAAAGGCCAGGGCGCGCCCAGTCCTTCGCCGCCGGGATGGCCGCATTCATCTCCAGGGGCGCAACTTGCAATTTCCGCAAACCGGGTGCATCGTAGATGCAGGCGGGGCCCGGCGGCACCGGTCGTGGCGCCGGATGCCCATAATAGGTAGTGGGAAACGGCGTGTGCCGACGGGTCTACGCAGAGCGAAAGTCACTGAAACGACCTCTGCAGTCTAATAATTGTTGGGACCAGAGATGAGAATGGAAATGAGTGACGATAATGGTGGCGTGAAGATTGGAGCAATCAGTCTATGGGCGAGCATCCTTGGAATTGCCGTCCCGATCGTGATTGCATTTCTGGTCCGTGTGTTCGTGAAAGCGAACGATCAGCCATACTACATGCTTTGCTGCCTGCTATTCGCCGGGGCAGAACTGATCGCGCTCGTGACGGGAATCATCGGCAGGAAGTCATCGTCTGGCAAGGCAGGCATGGGCATTTCGCTCGCTTGCGTCCTACTCACGGCCTTGGCCATCCCCATGTTCTCCGCACGACGAGTCGAGCAACGACCCGTGCCCGCTGGACAAGAACAGTCCCAACCAGGCGGCGGACACGTACGGTGAAACCTTCCGGGTTCACCGCCGGTCACCGCCAGCGTTCGGCAAAGAGACAATACATTGAGCGTGCAATTTAGATATCACCACCTTGGGATTCCCACGACGGAGGTTTTTGCCGGATCGACTTATCTTCCGCACTTAAGGATGCATGTCTCCGATCATCTTGCGACTCCGTACGGCATCCAATGGATGCGATTTGACGAAGACTGCGCATTCCCAGATCTCGTGAAGCGAGTGCCTCATGTCGCGTTTCAGGTCGATGATCTTCAGGAAGCGATACGAGGAAAGAAGGTCCTTATCGAACCAAACGAACCGGGACCGGGAATCTTGGTGGCTTTTATCGAAGAGGCCGGAGCGCCAGTCGAGTTTCTGCAGATTACAGATCAAGATGAGCCGAACCAAACGATGCAGGCAACAGCCGCCACGCCTCGCAGTTGACCGTTTATGAAAGCTCCAACATCATCATTGCAGGCCACGTCCGCTTTCGGCGGCTGTGCCTGATCTTTGCGTTCGGTAGAGAAAAAATGAATAACTATTCGCCCTTACATCTGTTTTGCGCGATACTGCTGGCAACCATCGCGACCTCATGCCACACCCCGCAATATGCGTTATTGACGGCGAAAGATGCCTTTGGCGATCTCGACGGTGCATTCGTTTTGATCGACTGCGCATCTAGTCAAGCAAAGACGTACAATCCAGACGTTGCCAACATGCGACTTCCTCCTTGCTCCACATTCAAGATCGTGAATGCGCTCATCGGGCTTGAAGAGGGTTTTGTCACTTCTCCAGATCAGTCGTTCTATCAGTGGGACGGTGTTGAGCGATCCATCCCCGCATGGAACCGAGATCTCTCTCTGCGAGAAGCCTTTCAGGCTTCATGTGTTCCAGCATTTCAGGAACTCGCATGCAAGATAGGCTCAAACCGAATGCAGACGTGGATCGACAAGATTGGATACGGTAACGGGGACATCTCTGCGGGGATTGACGTGTTCTGGCTTCCGTCAAAGGGAAGGCAGACCATTCTCATCTCTCCGATGGAACAGGCGAGGCTTATTCAGAGAATCATAGTCGGCGACGTTCCGTTCTCAACAGCGTCGCTTGCGACGCTTAAAGAACTGATGTTCATTAAGAGGACGGATCGAGGTAGCCTCTACGGGAAAACAGGTTCTGGTACTGATGACGATGGCACATTCGCGCTGGGTTGGTTTGTCGGCTATGCTGAACACGAGGGCAAGACTTATGCCTTCGCATGTGTCGCCCAAGGGAAGAATATCATGAGCAAACAAGCACACACCATTGTTGAAAAAGTTCTGCAGAAAGAAGGAATTCTGTAACAAACGATGCCGAACAAGCCCACTGGAACGTACGGCTAAAGCCGCCGCTCAGTGGCAACGGTATGCATGTGAAACTGAAGCGATATCTCAAAGCACTGCTTCTTGCGGTGCTCATCCTTCTTGTCACTCTTGCGGGTGGCGCTGGATGGGTGTGGTGGCGGCATATCCACATTGCACGGACATCGGTTTTGGACAGTCCCAAGACCATCGAGGCGGGGAGGCCTATGCGCATAGAGTTCGGCCACGGGAGACGACGCTTCCGTCAAGACCTGCTCATTGCCGTGCAGCTCGGGGAGCGATGCAAGTCTGTCGACCTGTCTGAACCCGACGTTGGCAAGACTGTTCTGAGAGATGGGAGGGAGGTGTACGTGACCGCAAGCTGCGGTGATGCCAGCGGCCAACGCCACAAACTCGGCCTCCGCAGTTATACCCCGGAGAAGCTCTTCTTCCGTTTCGACGAGCCGCCGCCAAGGAAGCGCAAGTTCACCAACATGGAAATCAGTGCGTCAGGCCGCATCACAGTGACCGACGTCGTGTGGATCGACGGGTGGTCGAAATAGGCAGAATACAGGCATACCAAGTTGCTGCCGCGGACGTCGCAAGCTCCGCCGCAGAGCATAGCGGTTGGCAGGGAAAGGAGACTGAACTATGGGATGGATAATCGGCGGTGTCGTGATCGGAATCATCCTCTTCATCGTAAGCGTCGCACCTGACCCATCTGGCGGGGGGCGGCGTTGCTGGATAGACTATGGCCGTTCGCTGCGGGATGCGGTCTGGCGGGGGTGCGCACGTCATAGAGCCGGCCGTGCCGGTATGAGTGGACGGCTCTTTGTCAGTAGTACGATTCGGCCTCGCCGTCAGGAGTAGGATGCCTGGAGCCCCGGAAACATCAACCTATCGGAACAGGTGTTCCGATAGTGTGGCGATGCCTCTCCATAGAACGACAATGATGCTGCCGGTGGATGGCGGCTTCAGGCGGGCTGAGGATGGCGGCGTTTAGGGTGTCGAGAGGCCGACCATGCGGCAAGGCATTCACCGTCGAGCGGCTATCTGGCAACGTTGCCAGATCCCCGGGAAGCACCACGCCGGTCCTGATAGGCACCGCCCGAATCCGGCCGTACATGGATATCCCGCCAGACCTGCTTCTTGAGGGAGTCGTGCGTTGGCCATGGGGTTCCATCGGTTCCGCGCATGGCCTTGCGTCACACCTCCATCCGAGTGAGTATGCCCTCGTGGATCAGTGCCTGGAAGTGGTTGCAGATGCTGTCGGCCGTGGCGGCATTCCGGACCATGAGACCGAGTTCCATGTTGCGGTTGAACGCGTCGTCTGTGAGATTCCCGCTGCAGACGATGGCCAGGTCGTCGCCAACGGCGCATTTGGCGTGCAGCTTCCCCGGCCGTCCGGCGGCATTGCGATCGCGTTTCTCAAGCGGCCAGCGGTAGACTCCTGGGCCGCCTGGCGGCAGGTCAGCGAAGGCCCTGATCGCGTCGTGCGTCAACTGGCCCGCGGAGTCTTCCTCGGCCTCTAGAACCAGGGTCAGACTGACGCCACGGTTCAGGGCCGCCGTCAGGTGGCGACAGAGATGTCCGACCCGGTGTGCCGCAAAGGTGACGATGAGTACCCGGCGCGAAGCCTGGGAGATGAGGTCGTAGAGGACCTGGTCAAAGCGGCGGACCGGGAACAGGCCATTATCGGGGCCAGTCCAGACGACATCCACGGCGGGCTGTGCCGACTCTGCCCATGCATCGACCGTGGCGATGACCGCCGCCGCCTGCTGCCATGTAGCCCAGCCGCGCTGCTGCAGGCTGCGGTTGAGCATCCAGATGGCATCGCCGTTTCGTACGTCCGGCAGCACCGCCGCGGCATCCGGCGCGTGGGCCAGGTCTGTCCAGCTTTCCAGGGCGGCCCCCAGACGGCGCCACTGCTCTGCGGAGAGCCGGCGGCGCACGTCCATCAGTGCGTGGATGAGTTCCTGCGGGACCATAGCTTCAGCTTTCGGCGAAGAACTCGCTTCCCTGCGATGCGAAGGTGTGCGTGAGCACGCCGCGGTCGAGATAGCGGTTGCCGCGTTCGCACGAGGTCTCAGAGGCAAACAGGCAGGCGTGGCAGCAGGCGCCGTGGATGCCGCGGCCGTCGCCGGCCGGCGGCCGTTCGGCGCAGAGCGGGTCCGAGGCGCAGATCCGCATGGCCTCGAGGGCTTGCTGCAGATGTCGTCCGAGTGACAGTGGCTCGCCGAGGCCGACCAGTCCTCCCAGGGTTCCCTCGCTGTCAGAGGCGGCCGTGTAAATCAGGATGCCGGCCATGGGCCCGTGCTCCTGCGTGGGTAGGCGGCAGTACAGGCGTTCGCGAAGGCTGGCCGCGGTGTAGCCGCACTCCAGTGCAATCTGCCGCATCAGGGCATGCGACAGCGAGTGCAGGAGCACGTAGCGTATGCCGGGGAAGCCCGCATCAGGCGGGTCCAGGCGGCGCAGCCGTCGCCACTGCCGGTGTGCGTCGCGGTACACTCGTTCCAGCTCCTTCACCGCGGCGCGATTCTCCCATGCCTGCAGTGCGGACTCCTTCAGGCGGACGAAGATGGCTTCGCCGCGGACCTCCGACACCGGCAGCCACGCCGGCGCCTGCCGACACAAGGGCGTCTGACGACCGTCTTCTTCGTAGGCCGCATCGGCAAAATCGCCCTTGGACTCAATGCGCGTGAACCCGAGCAGAGCCCGGACTTCGCGCACGCGGTCCAGGAGCACCGTCGGCTCGAACTGGGCTTCGTAGCCGAGCGGCGGCGCGACCTGCCTCCGCCGGAAATCACGGGATTCGACTCCCGGGGTCCTCTGCGTCAGCACCTCCCATTCCGGGATCTTCAGGTCGCCGTCCTCGGCCGCTTCCGCTGCCGGACCCGTGCGCTTCTTCTGTATGGCCTGCCATATCAGCTCCGCGGAGTACTCGACGAAGGCAGGCAGCCGCGATGGGGCGGTGACGTACGCCGTAACTTCCAGAGACGGCAGGTCTTTGAGTTTTGCCCAGTGCTCGTCGACCAGGAGTGCCAGCCGGTCTGCGGCGCGGGGGATGGAGAGCGCCGACATGACGATCGGGAACCAGCAGTTGGAGGCTCCGAGCAGGATGGTCCGCGCCTCTTCCTCGCAGCCGGCGGCGTCGACCGTCCGCAGATGCGGGTGATGGGCGGGGCACTGGAACCTGAACCGGTCCCGGTCGAACGCGTCACCCATGCGCCTTTCGGCATTGCATTCCAGGCACTTCACGATGATATCGGAGGCGTCGCCTGCGGCACCGTACTCGCGCAGGGTGAGCCGCGCCGGCTTGCAGGGGACGCTCTGTCCGTGCACGTACTCCACCCAGGGAAAGTCGGTGAGGTGACCGTTTCGGCAGGCCAGCAGAAATCGCACCGGCAGCGCGGCAGGCTCGTTTGCCTTGGAGCAGTTGGTGTGCACGTAGCGAGTGCGGTCGGACCGCCACGGATCCTGCACCAGCCGGAAGATCCCGGATTCGATCGATGCGAGAGTGTCGCACACCGGGCACCTCAGCCAGCGCGGGAATGGCGCCACCGGGACGCCCTTGGCCGGCGCCGCCGGATCGCGCGTGGTGTCCTCCTGCGTTACCGGTGGAAGGAACAGCCGTTTGAGCTGAGGCCCCAGGCGCTGCTGAAGGGCGGCCAGGAGGCGGTCCTCGCTGACTTCGGTGCAGTAGCGCGTGTCCCAGTCGTCCAGACCCAGGATGAGCGCGGAGACGTTGGGCAGGTCGACGAGCGCCCCCACGCCGAAGGTGTAGATCAGCTGACTCGGGCGCAGATTGCCCAGTTCATTCATCTGCCTGGATCTCCCTAC
>JAGVUD010000446.1 GCA_019136435.1 Armatimonadota bacterium
CACTCGCTGAACGAACCCTCGACGGGGGCTCGCAGGCTGTGCTGCGCGCTTGCGCCCGCTTTGGCGGCAAGCATCCGGGAGCCCGCTGCAATCTCGCGGCCGCTCCAGTCGCGAACCGACCATGTAAGCTCGCCCGACACGTCCTCACCCGTCAGATTCCGCAAAGCGCAGGAGAACGCAGCCCGTTTGCCGTCTGCCTGCCCCGACGGAACGAGCACCACTGACATCTCCGGCGGAATGGCTGTCACCGCCTTAATCTCGAGCAGGCGCGCCTCACCGCCCCGGCTCTCGCCCGAGCGGTCCAGACACAGCCCGATCACGCGCAAGGGAAGCACCGGCACCCCGTTGTCGTCGCCTCCATGGTGGCTCCATCCAGGCATCCCCACCAGGTCCACAACGAACTCCTGGCGGCCTGTGCCCGAGAGCGTGCCGAGCGTCTTTTCGAAGCTCTGGAAATGCCCCGCGAGCTGAAGCCTCACATCCGCCCCGCCCTGTTCGCTTTCGAGCGTCAGGATGAGCTTTGACGGCTTCCCCATGATGGCAACGTCAGACACGACACCCACGGATGTGGCGCCGCCAGAGTAGTCGTATTTCAGCAGAGGCGCAGTCCACCGGCTCGCGCCGGACTTCCCGTTCGCGGTGAGTCCCCACGACTCGTCCGGCCCGAATGTCAGGACCGTGTATTCGGTCTGGGCGCTGCTCGCCCGCGGCTGATCCTCCACGAGCCTGATGTTGTCCAGATGCACGCTGCCTGTTCGCGCGCCGTCGTTCTCCACGATGAAGCCGATGCGCGTCGGCGCACCCCGGAACACGCCGTCGTTCTTGCCGCCCCAGTGCACGTCCCAGCCATCCAGCGCGATATGCAGTTCCTGCCAGCCCCTGTATGCGAAGTTGAATCCCCGCTGGAACGTCTGCCCCTCGGAATCGCTGCAGCGCAGAGTCATGCGGTTTGCGGTGTTCTTGCGAACCCAGAGCCACACCTGCCGCACCGGCCTGCCAGCCGCCACCGCACAGCTTGCCTCCACGTAGTTCCCCCCGCCACGAAAGTCGAAGCGAAGCTCACCGCCGAGGTTTCCCTCCTTTGCTGCCGCTTTCGTGACGCGGAAGGCTCCCGCCGCTCCCGGGAACTCCTTGCCATTCGAGAACTCCCAGCGGACGCCGGCGTCTTTCGACTCGAAATCTTCAAAGACAGGGCCCATTGCCATTCCTCCAACAGCAAACAGCATCAGAAGCATAACTGCGGCCAGGGCAATCCTCATTTCGGCCGCCCTCCCTTTCCCTCGGCGTGGGCGATTGTGCGCGGCGCAAGCTCTTTCGGGATGTCGCCGCCGGGCAAGCGCACGGTAACGGCGCGGCGCTCGACAGTGGTATTCAGCATCAGGACCCTGTCGCCGATCGAGGTCATCCAGACACCGTCACGAACTCCGTCAACAAGCGCAAGGTCCTTCTTCCCATCCGCCGCCAGCCGCTTGCACACGGCTGCGACGGCGTCCGCATGCGCCTTCGCGTCCCTCTCATCCCAGCCAGCGGCCAGCACCCGACCCTTCCCAAGCGCGTAGCCCGCGAGATCGCTGCCGGAGGCCAGATCGCTCAGGACGCACTTCGCGCCGAAGACGAGAAGGATTCCGCCCTTCTCCACCCATTCCTGTGCCGGCTTCAGCGCCGCACCCCGAACGAGCCGGGGTTCCACCAGAACGAGCAGCCCCGTATGAAGCTTCTCCAGAGCCCCGTCCGCTACAAGGAGATCGTCCACGACCTCGTAATCCGTGAGGTCGCGCAACTCGTCCGCCAGGCGGCTCACGGCCCGCGGCCAGCCCTGTTCCGGATGCAGCCAGTGGTCCAGAGTCGGAAGCCAGAGCGCGACGGGCGCCCGGGGCGGCTCGCCGGTCAGATACTGCTTGTACGATACGAAGAGGTCGCGGGCGCGATCCAGATTCTGAGGGTAGTCGAACCAGGTCTCGGTGCCGTTAGACGCGTCCATGAATATGCGGCTGACCTGCCGGTCGCGCGGCACGTCGCCTGGAGGTTCGGTGTAGTACGGCACCCCGTATGTCCGGCATGCGCTTGACACCCTTCGCGTTGCGAAATACCCGACATCCCCCGGGGTCTGAGCAGCGACTCCCGCCCGCGCCATTGCCGCAATATGCCGGCTCTGGTCGTTGCCGTATCTCAGGTCTTCGGCGCCATAGCCAAGGCTGACGATGATCTCCTGTTTCGGGAAATGCCTGCGCACCGTCTTCACGGCTGAGACGGTGAAGCGCGTCCAGCTCTCGTTGTACCAGTCCGCGAAATCGAGCCACCGCACCCGCGCAGGCCCAGCCTTGCGGCGGGCGTCCATTGGAGCCCGCACGTCCGGAGGGGCAATGTCTCCCTGCACTGCGAAGTCCGTGCCCCAGCGCCGGTTCAAGTTCTCGAGTGACCCGTATTCCGCGAGCATCCTCGTTCGAAAATCCCCGAGCGCCGCCGCATCCGCGCACCAGTAGCCGGGCGCCGCGCCCGGCTGCGGGCGAAGCCAGTTCGTCATGCCCGTGCAGTACCCGATTTCGCCATACTCGCTCGGCATCGCAAGCCGCAGAAAGCCGATCCTGCCGCCGAACTGCGAAGCGAGCCGCCTGTAGAACTCGTCGTAGAGTTCGAGCGTGTACGGCGCCCACAGCGAGAGTTGCGGAATCGTGTTGCCCGTCGCCAGATCCTTGTAGCGAATGAACCTCGCGTCGTCCTCGAACCATTTCGGCGGGAAGTGCAGCCACGCGAAGACGTTGTACCCGATGCCGTCCCTGGCGAGCGCCTTCTGGTTGGCATCGTAGAGCGACCAGTCCCAGACGCCCTTCTCCTTTTCGACGAGCGCCCACGTGATGTAGTCGCACATGGACGTCACCGAACACCGCTTCAGCAGGGCGTTCTGCTCGGGCGTTGCGCCGGACCGCGCGGCCGCGGCGGCAGTGCCCCAGTACGCCATGAACTCACTGACGCTCAGGTTCCCCGAGTAGAACCGGATCTTCACAGGGCCGATCTGATCCGGCTGCTCCTGCGCCGCGCATTCACCGCCCGCGATGTTCATAAGCAGCACAACTCCGGTCAAGGCCAGCAGCAGTATCTCAGCTCTTGCCAGCATCAACAACAACCCGCGGCAGCCAG
>JAGVUD010000241.1 GCA_019136435.1 Armatimonadota bacterium
GCCACGCTCCTGCTGCAGCAGGGGGTACACGCGAAGATCGTCTCCGAGCGCCTGGGACACTCGACGATCGGGATCACCCTGGACACCTACTCGCACGTGCTGCCCTCGATGCAGGAAGAGGCGGCGCGGCAGATCGACAGGATACTGAGCCTCACCGGCGACCGTTAGCAGCGGTTAGCAACGCGAAGGAATCCTGGCCGTTTGCGAGGTTGCTCGTCCCCACCCTGCGCGAAGCATGTTAGCAAAATGTTAGCAACGAGCGGCTTTAGGGACTCTGACGGGGCGCAGGACGAGCTGCTCAGCCGGGATTTCACGCTCAGATGGGACCTATGGGCGGAGTGGGAGTCGAACCCACATGGGTTTCCCCGGCGGATTTTAAGTCCGCTGCGTCTGCCATTTCGCCATCCGCCCCCATCGCGCAACGGACTGATTAAACAGCTATTGCCTGCCATTTGGCAAACAGGCGCTGGTTTGACACCCCCCGCTCCGGCAGTTAGAATCCGCCTTGCGCGCCAGAGCGGCGCGAAACATCAGGACGAGGAGACTGGATATTGGACAACGTGCTGGAAACCCTGCGCGAGCGCGGGTTCGTTAAGCAGTGCACAGACGAAGAGGGGCTCGCGAAGGCGCTTTCGAGCGGCTGCGTTGTCTATTACTGCGGCTTCGACCCGACGGCGGAATCGCTGCATGTCGGCAATCTGCTGACGGTTATGGCCAACGCCCACATTCAGCGCGCCGGGCACAAGCCGCTCACGCTCGTCGGCGGCGGCACGGCCATGGTCGGCGACCCGAGCGGCAAGACCGAACTGCGCAAGATGCTCACGTGGGAGCAAATCGAAAAGAACGCGCGCGGCGTGCTTTCGCAGCTTCAGCGCTACCTCACCCTCGACGGTAAGGCGGGAATCCCGGTCAACAACAGCGACTGGCTCCTCGACCTGAAGTACATCGAGTTCCTTCGCGACATAGGGCGGCACTTCCGCGTCAACGAGATGCTGAGAAGCGAAGCCTACAGAATGCGCCTGGAACGCGAGGAGGGCCTCTCGTTCATCGAGTTCAACTACCAGCTTCTGCAGGCCTACGACTACCTCGTTCTGTCGCGCAAGTACGGCTGCACGCTGCAGATCGGCGGCGACGATCAGTGGGGCAACATGCTCGCCGGGGTTGACCTGGTGCGGCGGTTGGACGGCAAGGAAGTCTTCGCCCTGACCATGCCCCTGCTCACCACGTCGAACGGCGAGAAGATGGGCAAGACGGCTCGCGGAGCGCTCTGGCTGGACGCGGCAAAGGTGTCGCCGTACGAGTACTACCAGTTCTGGATCAACACCGACGACCGCGACGTGGAGCGCTTCCTTGCGCTCTACACATTCCTGCCCATGGACGAAGTGCGCGGGCTGGGCGCTCTTCGGGACGCCGAAATCCGCACGGCAAAGGAGACGCTCGCATTCGAGGCGACCGTCATCACCCACGGGGCCGAGGAAGCCGAACAGGCCCGACAGGCCTCGCGGGCGGCCTTTGGCGGTGACGACGGGGACGTCTCGGCCATGCCTTCCAGCACCGTCGAGGCGGCGAGGCTGCAAGCCGGGATCCCCATTCTGGATCTGCTTGTCGAGACCGGCCTGACGAACTCAAGAGGCGCGGCGCGGCGGCTCATTCAGGGCGGAGGCGCTTACGTCGGCGGTGTGCAGGTCACGGACGCGGACATGGTGGTCGGCAGCGAGTCGCTGGAAGACGGCGCGGTGATGCTGCGCTTCGGAAAGAAGAAATACCACCGCCTCGTCGTTTCGTAGCGCGGGCGGCTGCCAGCTAACCTCTCACGAAGTAGAGCAGCACGATCAGCGCCGCGAGGCCCAGCCTGTAGTACACGAACGGCGCCAGACCGTGCATGCGCAGGTAGTCGAGCAGGAACCGGATGCACGCGTATCCGACCACGGCGGCCGTCACGGCGGCGACGAGGAACTCCCAGCCTTCCCCCGGCGCGAGCCCCTGTCCGCCCAGCACCTCCTTGAGATGCAGCCCCGCCGCGCCCGCGATGATGGGCGCAGAAAGCAGGAAGCTGCAGCGCGCGGCGGCGTCGCGTTCGAGGCCAAGCCCCAGCCCGGCGCTCATGGTGATGCCCGAGCGCGAGACGCCGGGCATCAGCGCCACGGCCTGAGCACAGCCGATAGCCAGCCAGTCACCCAGTTTTGCCGACGTCCAGGGCCGGTTCTTGCGCCCCAGACGGTCCGCCGCGAGCATCACGAACGCGACAATCGCCGTCATCGCGGCCACAAACAGCGGGTTGCGCAGGCGCGCCTCGACGAAATCGTCGGCGAGATACCCGGCCACGGCCGCCGGCACGCACCCGGCGATAATCCACAGCCCGATCATCGCCCGGCTGCGCGTGGTTTCGTCGCACCGCCCGCGGTTGATGGCCCACCGGACCAGCGACGAGTACAGGCTCACCCAGTCGCGCCAGAAATACCAGAGTACCGCGAAGAGCGTACCGGTGTGCGCCGCCAGGTCGAAAGTAAGCGTGTTCGGATCCCACCCGAGCAGCCACGGCACGACGATAAGATGCCCGGTGCTCGAGACGGGGATAAACTCGGTGGCGCCCTGAATAGCGCCGAGCACGACTGCCTGTATGAAGTCCAAGAGGCTCTGCTGCCCTTTCTACGTGGCCGAAGGCGATGAGACGCCGCAAGTCCCTTCGCCCGTTGGAGAAGCTGTAGTCTGCCCGGCGCCCGGGCCACACTCCCGGGGCGCGCGTGACCTGGCGTCGCGGGGTTCGAGATAGTACCTCTGCACGAGTGTTCGGGCCAGAGCCGTGACCGGCGCGGCCAGGAACATGCCCAGAATCCCGAAGAACTCGTAGCCGACCAGAATCGAGATGAGCAACAGCGCCGGATGCAGGCGCATGCGCTCGCCGATGAGAACCGGCATCAGAATCTTGCTTTCGACGAAGTGCAGAATCGTGAAGATCACGAGCACCTTCACCGCCAGGGCGAAGTTGCTGGCCATTATGACCCCCACGATCGCGATTCCGCTGGCAATGGGGCCGACTATCGGCACTGCGCGCGTGATGCCGGCCAGGCCCGCCAGAGTCAGCGCATACTTGACCCGCAGGTAGCTGAGAAGCGCGGCCATAAACACCCCGGCGATGAGGCACAGGATGAGCTGCCCCACGATGTAGTTGCGGAACATGTCCGAACCGTCGCGAAGGATATACATGACCTCGCGCCGCCTGCGACGCGGAAAGAACGAGACGAAGTACTTCTTGAGCGACTGGGAGTCCGTGACGAAGTAGAACGCCAGCACGGGGATGATGAACACCTCCCAGAGATGCGTCACCACGCCTCTACCGTGGGCCACAACGGCCGTTACGAAGTGACCGATCCGTTCGTTGACGGCGGCGGGATTCCAGTTTGCGAGCAGCTTCTTGACGAGCGGGGGAAGCCCGGCGTAAGCGGCCTCGAGGTCGGTGGTGAACCCCTTGATCGCGTCCTGCGACAGATCGAGGTGCGACCCCAGCCGCTTCATCTCCACGCCGAACGGACCCGCCATCCAGATGGTGGCGGCGATAACGACGCACGCCGCCACCACGAAGACAAGGGTCGTCGCGGCCAGCCGTTGCGAGCGGGGGTGAAGCGCGCGGATCCGGTATCTGCAGATACGGCTGACGAAGGGCTCGAGCGCGGCTGCGATGACCGCGGCAAGCAGGACGGTAACAGCGATGGAGCGCACGCGCCACGCGATGTAGCACACTGCCGCAATGATGGCGGCGCCAACCAGAAGACGCGATATTGAACTGACGGAAGGTTCGGCTCTCATCCTGCTAGTTGATAGCGCTTCAAAATGACTCCAGCGATCTTCTCCGAGGCGTCTCCGTCGCCGTACGGGCTTTTCGCGCGCGACATCCGCTCCCAGATATCTTCGCGCCGGAGCAGTTCAACGGCCAGCGAGGTGACGCGGGCCGGATCGGTACCCGCCAGGACGGCGTTGCCCGCCTCCACGCCCTCGGGCCGCTCGGTCGTGTTTCTGAGCACCAGCACGGGTTTGCCGAGCGCGGGCGCCTCTTCCTGCACTCCGCCCGAGTCCGTCAGGATTATGTACGACCTGCGCATGAGTTTGACGAACTCGACATAGTCCGGCGGCTCGATGAGCCGGATTCGGTCGTGCGCGCCCAGCTCGGGCACAACGACGTCGCGCACGGCGGGGTTCTTGTGCATTGCGAAGACGGCCACGGTATCCGGCTGTTCGGCCAGCACTTCCCGGAGCGCCGCGCAGATACCCGCCATCGGCGCGCCCCAGTTCTCGCGCCGGTGCGCCGTCACCAGTATCATCCTGCGCTCCCCCACCCAATCGTCCAGCCCGGTGTCAACAAGCGGCTCGTCGCGCTCGGCTATCATCTTCAGCGCATCTATCACGGTGTTTCCGGTGACAAAGACATCTTCTTCGGGCGTCCCCTCTCCCAGCAGCCTCTCACGCGCGCCTTCGGTCGGCGCAAAATGGATGGTGGCGCACAGACTCGTCATGCGCCGGTTCATCTCCTCCGGAAACGGCTCCCAGCGATTGTCCGAGCGCAGGCCGGCCTCGACATGTCCGAAATCCACGCGGCGGTAGAACGCGGCCAGCGAGGCGGCGAACGTGGTGGTGGTGTCGCCCTGCGCCAGGATGAGCCCCGGGGAGAACGAGGCGATGAGGTCGTCCAGCCCGGCGAGGCTGCGGCAGGTGATGCCGGCGAGAGACTGGCCGGGCCGCATAATCGCCAGGTCGTGATCGGGAACAATAGCGAACGTGCCGAGAATCTGGTCGAGCATCTCGCGGTGCTGGCCCGTGACGACAACGCACAGGTCTATCAGCGTCGAGTGCTTGCGAAGTTCCAGAACAAGCGGGGCCATCTTGATGGCCTCCGGACGTGTCCCGAAGACCGCCATAACCTTGAGAGGGGTCAATGCCGCTTCAACCTTTCAGCGCCAGAGCGAGCAAGAGAGCGCCCACAGAAAGCACCAGAGTCGCGGCGTAGATCACGAGGATCACCTGGTTGACTGTCAGGCCCGCGTCGAGCAGGCGATGGTGAAGATGGCCTCTGTCCGCGACATAGACAGGCTTGCCGCTCGCCGCCCGCCGCGCGAAGGCGAACACGGCATCGAACATGGGGATGCCGAGGGCCAGGATCGGCACCACGACGGCGAACGTCGCGGCAACCTTGAACGGGCCGATGACGGCCGCCCCGGCGAGCATGAAGCCCATGAACTGGGCTCCGATGGTTCCCATGAATATCTTCGCGGGAGGGTAGTTGTAGCGCAGAAAGCCCAGGCTCGCGCCCGTGACCGCCGCGCACACAACCGCCACAGAGTGAGTGTTCAAAAGCAGCCCCAGCACCGCCAGAGCAGCGGAAGATATGGCGCACACACCCGCCGCGAGGCCGTCGAGCCCGTCCGCGAGGTCAATGGTCTTGGTTACGAAGAACAACCACCCCACCGTCACGGGGATGGAGGCCTGATGCAGCCAGAGAAGTGATTCGCCGAAGGGGTTGGTCACGTAGTTGATCCGCACCCCCAGCAACGCGACAACAAGCGACACGGCGACGAGTATCGCAAACTGCCAGAGAGCCGACAGGTCGTATTTGTCGTCCGCAAGGCCGGCGGCGGCGATCACGGTTGCGCCGCCGAGCACGATGAGAAGCTGGTGGGTGAGGAAGAAGTTGCCGGCGATGAGGTAGTCGCCCGCGGCCGCAAGGCCGAGCCCTACCACCACCCCCAGCCAGATCGCGATGCCGCCCCAGCGAGGCGTGGGCCGTTCGTGGACGCGCCTGCGCGGATCCGGCTGATCGAGCACGCCGCGGCTGGTCGCGAGCCTGATGACCCATGGCGTGGCCGCCCAGGAGACTACGAGGGCGAAAACTAGAGCCGCGATCGCGGTTTTCAAAGCGTCGTCTGCTCCATCACACGAGCGGAAACGCCTCGCAAAGCTCGCGCACGCGCTTCTTCACCGTCCCGTGAACCGCGCTGTCCTCGGGATTGGTCAGGACATCGTTGATGAGTCCGGCGATGAGATCCATCTCGGGCTCGGCCATGCCGCGTGTAGCGGCGCACGGGGTGCCTATGCGCACACCGCTCGCGATGAACGGCTTCTCGGGGTCGTACGGGATCATGTTCTTGTTGAGCGTGATGCCCACGTTGTCGAGCAGCGCCTGCGCCTGCTTGCCAGTCACGTTCTTAGAGCGCAGATCCACGAGCATCAGGTGGTTGTCGGTGCCGCCGCTGACAAGGCGGAACCCGCGCGCTTCGAGGGCCGCCGCCAGCGCCGCCGCATCGCGCTTGATGAGGCGCTGATAGTCCCGAAACTCCGGGGACATCGCCTCTTTGAAGCAGACTGCCTTTGCGGCGACGGTGTGCATGAGCGGTCCGCCCTGCATTCCCGGGAACACAGCCTTGTCTATCGCCTCGGCAAGCTCGGCGCAGCAGAGGATCAGGCCCGCCCGCGGCCCGCGCAGGGTCTTGTGGGTGGTGGTTGTCACGATCTGCGCGTGCGGAAAGGGGGACGGGTGCTCGCCGGCGGCCACCAGCCCGGCTATGTGCGCCATGTCCACCATCAGATACGCGCCTGTCTCATCCGCGATCTGCCGCAGCCGGGGGAAATCTATGAGGCGCGGATACGCCGATGCGCCCGCGACGATGATACGCGGCCGGTGCTCCATGGCCAGCGCCCTGATCTCGTCGTAGTCGAGCATCTCGGTGTCCTGGCGCACGCTGTAGTGCACCGTGTTGAACAGCTTTCCCGAGAAACTCACGCTGGAGCCGTGCGTGAGATGCCCGCCGTGGGCGAGGTTCATGGCAAGAAATGTTTCGCCCGGCTTCATGACGGCGAGATAGGCCGCCATATTGGCCTGCGATCCCGAATGCGGCTGCACGTTGGCGTGCTCGGCGCCGAACAGTTCCTTTGCCCGGGCGATGGCCAGCTCTTCCACCTCGTCCACGAACTCGCATCCGCCATAGTAGCGCCTGCGCGGGTAGCCTTCGGCGTATTTGTTGGTCATGACGCAGCCCTGCGCCGCAAGCACGGCGCGGCTAGCGTAGTTCTCACTGGCGATCAGGACGATCGTTTCCTTCAGCCGTCGCTCCTCGCGCTCCACGATAGCGGCGACTTCGGCGTCACTGGCGCGCAGGGTGTCAAGGCCGGGGGTGAGATCGGGGCTGCTGTCGGACATGCTCAAGTTGCGGACTCCTGTTGTTCTGGTGCGAATGGAGCGGCCGGGCAGGCCGCCCGCGGGGATTATACACGCGCCCGAACAACCGCGCAAAGCCCACCCCAGGCAAACGGCGAAGGCCCGGAGATCCTCCGGGCCTTCACGCGAAATACTGAGCAGTTACGCCCCTACGGCTTGCGGCCGTCGCGCCTGAAGTACGGGTCTATATCGTACGGGGTCCCAGAGCCGCCCTTGTCCATAATGCCGGTGTATTCGGCCGGAGGCGTGGCCCCGCTGGGGTTCTCCCTCGGAGGGGATGTCTTCCAGGTCTTGACACTTCCGTCGGTCATGGCCACCGCCGACTGTCCCTTGTGGCGGCCGGACGGCCACACGTAGCTGGGGACACAGTTGCCGTGGCTGGGCGGATAGCACATCGCCGAGCCAACACCCTTGGGAGTGGTGTTTGTGAATGCGGCGGCATCGTAGCGCCAGCACTCCATGAAGAGAATGGTTGTGGACGCATTGGAAACAGCGCCCATCTTCTGCACAGAAGCGCCAGCCGACGGGACCTTGTCAGTGGGGCTGTTATACAGCCCGCCGAGATACTGGTAGTTGTAGCCATACGACCTGCGAAGGCTGCCGTTCGCGCCGCTGAGCTTGGGGCTCGACGGGCACACATAGACACCCGCAAGGCTGTCGACCTTGAGGGACTTCAGATATGGCTCCA
>JAGVUD010000251.1 GCA_019136435.1 Armatimonadota bacterium
TCGCGGGGTTCGGACTGGCATCGCTGGAGCACGGACGAGGCACGGACGGGCAGGCTTTGTGGATGTATTACGGCCGTATGGACCGTCACGGGCATGCGGACCGTCTCAACATCGGACTGTATGCGTTTGGCGTTGACCTTGCCCCCGACCTCGGCTACCCAGAGTTCGCAGCCGACTGGCCGCACCGCTCGGCATGGTCGAACAACACGATCGCGCACAACACGGTGATTGTGGATGGGAAGAAGCAGCAGGTGAACCTCTCCGGGCATCCGAAGCTGTTCGCCGAGCTTCCGGGCTTGCGCGCGCTTCGGGTCGAGAGCCGCGAAGTCTACCCTCAAGTGTCGCTCTATGACCGGAGCGTGCTCTTCGTGGAAGCCCCGGGCGGCGCTTACGGGGTGGACATATTCCGCGTGAACGGCGGGAGCGACCACCTGCTAAGCTTCCACGGGCCTCCCGGGCCGGTTACGACGGACGGGCTGAAGCTGGCAAGACAGGAGGCGGGAACGTATGCGGGGGAAGGCGTGAGTTATGGTGACATGGACCCGGGGCACCCGCTCGGGTACTCGTTCCTGTACAACGTCGAGCGCGACAGCGCTCCGGCCTCAAGCTGCACGTTCGACTGGAAGGCGGAGGCGGGATATCGCAGCGTGACTGAGGCGGACGACATCCACGTGCGCCTGCACCTGCTCACGGACTGCGACGATGTGGCGCTGGCGGACGGCGACCCGCCCCAGAACAAGCCCGGCAACCCCAGGCGCATACGCCACGCGCTCGCTCACCGCGCAGGCGCGGATCTCGAGAGCACGTTCGTTTCGCTGCTGGAGCCCTACCGGGCGCGGCCTTTTGTAACGTCCGTTTCGAAGCTGAAGATCGTGAAGGGCCCGGCCGGAGCGGTTGCGCTGCGCGTGGCACTCAGTAACGGCAGCGTGGACTGTATTCTGAGCGCTCCTGAAGGGCAACGGATCGAAACACAAGCGGGCATTACGCTGGACGCAGGGATCGGCTTCCTGCGCCTGAAGAACAGCCGGGTAGTCCGCGCGGGTCTCATCGGCGGCCGTGAGATTGCGTATCGCGATTTCCGGCTGACTGGGGCCGCGGCGTTCACGGGCACGGTCGTAAAGATGGACAGGGACACGCAGGGGGATGGCCAGATATGGGTGCGCGGCGACATCCCGGACGCGGCCAGCATCATGGGCAGGCAGATAATCATTGAGAATGACCGGGCGCTGAATGCCTGCTACCGCATCGGCGGCGTCTGGCGCGAGGGAGACCTCTGGCGGATTTCGTGCGGGCCGGTCTCGTTCGTGCGGGGCTACCAGGACGCGTCGGATTACTCGAAGGGCTTTGTCTACAACTTCGAAGAGGGCGCGGCGTTCACGATTCCCGGCTTCACCGGACAGGAACGGGGCTCCCGAGACCGCTGATCGCAACTTCCTTTGGGTTTTCCGCCCGCATACCGGTGCGAGCGGCCGCTTATGCGTCTAAAATGACCGTGACTGTCCATTTCGGAAGGAATCCCGCTAGAGTATGAAACCCGTAACGATCAACCGAGACGAGTACTGCGACAAAGTCTATGCCTGCTGGCTTGGCAAGAACATCGGAGGGACCCTCGGCACCCCGCTCGAGGGCAACAAGGACACACACAGCCTTACGTTCTTCGACCCCGTCCCCACGAAAGCGTTGCCGAACGATGACCTGGATCTGCAGCTCGTCTGGCTGAAGATGCTTCAGGACCGCGGCATCCGGCCGCGCCTGTCGGATTTTGCCGATTACTGGCTCAAGCATCTTGCCCCCTACCCCTGGGATGAGTACGGGTTCTGCCTGCGCAACCTGTCGCGGGGTCTGCGTCCGCCGATCAGCGGATGCTTCGAGAACGATTTTATTGACCAGATGGGGTCTCCCATACGCAGCGAGCTCTGGGCGTGCATCGCGCCGGGCAACCCTCAGCTTGCCGCGGAGATGGCGTGGAAGGACGCCGTTCTGGACCACGCGGGCGGAGAGGGCGTCTACGGGGAGATGTTCTTCGCGGCGCTGGAGAGCGCGGCGTTTGTCGAGAGCGACCCGATGAATCTGATAGACATCGGCCTTCAGATGATTCCGATCCATACGGCAATCTCCCGCGCGGCCCGGGCTGCCGTCTGGTGCTACAACAACGAAATTCCGTGGGCCGAGGCGCGCGAACTGATTTTGAAGCGCTACAAACACGAACACCCATGCAATGCTCCGCAGAACATCGGCTTCACGATTATCGGCTGGCTGTACGGCAAGGACTTCGGCGACAGGCTGTGCCAGGCGGTCAACTGCGGCTACGATACAGACTGCACGGGCGCGACACTCGGCTCGATTCTGGGGATTCTGGGCGGGACAGCGGGGATTCCCGAGAAGTGGAGTGAGCCGGTGGGTGACGGGATTGTTTTGCATGCGTACACGCGCGGCCTTACAGCGCCCGCAACGGTGGGCGAGCTGACGGAGCAGACCGTCGCTCTGGCGGACCTGGTGATGCAGGAGCGCTCGAACACGGTGGAGTTCGGCGACAGGACCAGTGTGAGCGGAAACAGGCTGGCGGGACTTCGCCGGAGCGACCGCGCGCGCAGGATGCTGGAGCGGGACTACCAGGCGGCGACCGTGCCCGCGGGCAATGACGTGGAGATCACCCTCCACTACTACGGCGAGCCGGTGATACGGCCAAAGCTGCCGAAACTCGTGGGCGTCAGCGTGGAGCGATCGGAGATGCCGATCTCAGCCAGGCTAGAACTCGTGACGCCGCACGGATGGAAGGTGACCCTGGAGGGCAGCCAGGGCAACCAGGCGATGTTCTGCATTTCGGCGGATGACGTGCGCGACACGAATCAGGTCCGCATACGCTTCCAGTCGGACGGCGACTCGGGGCAGGCCGATTTCGTTTTCCTGGGCCCGGGTGAGGCAAAAGGGTATCGGCCGGCTCACTGGGTGCCGACCTGCTCGAAGTGCAACGCGCGCGTGGAGGCCTGCATCTGCGGCGGCTGACGAATGCCGCAAGGAACCTGTGCCCGGGCGAGGGAGTCATTTGACAGGGAGCCCCGCGGCGTCTATATTGGTGACACGACCGGCATTGCGTTGATCGTACGCGCGGCGCGGGGCCGCGCTTGAGGAGTTCGCGTTGGCGTCAAAACGTACAAACCTATACATCGCAGCCGCACTCATAGCGCTGGCTGCAGTCGCGCTCGTGGGCGCATCGAGGATGTCCGCACAGCCGCCGCCCGGGGCCGTGCAGATTACGCCCGTTGCGGCGCCCGCGCCAGCAGCCCCAACTGCAAACATGGCCGACCCGGATGCGAAGGTGCCTTTCTCCATGGCGCCGCACGGGGCGGTCAAGCGCATCAACAAGAGGACTGCAAGCGGCGGGAGCATCCCGTATTACACATTCATCTCGAAGGGTAAGCGAACGTACTCCGTTGAGATTCCGGTCTCGATGGTAAAAGACGCGCGCAGCAAGGATGAATGGGTGACGCTCTTCGCGTGCTACGGCAAGGACTCGCAGGGGCAGGCAGACGTGAGGGCGACGGGGAACCCGGCCTTTGATCCGTACTTTTCGTGGGCGGCTCAGCGCGCCGCAACCCAGGCTCAGGCGGTCGCGGTCACTCATCAAAAGCTGAACAGGGTTGTGGGGAAGGCCAACCAGTGGGCCGTCATTCACAGGCAGGCCAAGACGAACAACGACAAACTGGAAGCGCAGGCGGCCTGGGCTCGAATCGCGGTGGCAAAGTCGGACATGAGCAAGCTTCTAAAGCAGCTTGCCTCCGAGAAGCTGAAGCTCGCGAACATCTACAAAGACAACGGCAGCTACGAGCAGGCGCGTCAGCAGTATCTGCAGATCGCTTCGCTCGATGTGCCGCCCTACAGCAGAGAGGCAATTGCCAAGCTGCGGGTCATCGAGGGCGCACAGCCGACGTCCGGTCTGTTCACAAGCGCGGCAGCGGTCGGAACTGAGTGGATTCAGCAGAGCCAGCTTTTCCAGGCCGCCCAGAAAGCCACGACGACCTCGCCGTGACCCGCGGGCCGGCGAATACGGCCGGGTGAGAGTTGAGCCCAGACACGCAGAGCAATCCCGTGACACGCCTTCTGTATATCCCGAAGGAAGGGCCTGCTCAGCAGGACGTCAAGCGGGAGGAATGGGCGGCGGCGCTTGCGGACAGCGAGGCGGTGGTGTGGCTCGACATCACGGGCGGCGGTCAGGAGGCAGACGCAATCCTGAGCGGCCTCTTCGCGTTTCATCCCCTTGCCATCGCCGATGCCCTCCAGCAGCAGCACGTCCCGCGAGTTGATGAATGGGACGACTACGTGTACTGCGTCATTGGCGAACTCTCGCTCGATGTGGGCGGCGAGATCTCCGTCCGGCACGACGAACTGGATATGTTCCTGGGGCCGAACTACCTGGTGACCCTGCACGACGGGCCGAGTTCCGCGGTGGACCATGTTTGGGAGTCCGCCAGCAGGCACGGGCGACGGCCGCAGCACGGCCCGGATCACCTTATGTATGAGCTGATGACCAGCGTCACGAGCGGCTATATGACGATTATGGATGATCTGGACGCCGAGATAGACCGCTGCCAGGACAGCATCTTCGAGGACCCCTCCAAAGCCGTTCTCAACCGTTTCTTCGATCTGAAGCGGGCTCTGCTCGAGATGCGGCGGATTCTCACGCCTACGCGGGAGCTTCTGAACAGGCTGGCGCGCGATGAGTACAGCCAGATTGACCAGGCCGACCGCATCTACTTCCGCGACGTGTACGACCACCTCGTGCGGCTGGTGGACATCAACGAAAGCCTCCGGGATCTGGTAACGGGCGCGATGGACATGTACTTGTCGGTTGTCTCGAACCGGCTCAACGAGATTATGAAGGTACTCACCATCTGGACCGTCCTGTTCATGCCGCTCACGTTCATAACCGGGTTCTTCGGGATGAACTTCTTCGGCGCGTCGTATGAGGTCCCGACGGGGTTTCCGAGAGTGGCGCTCTTCGTAGTTTCGCTCGCACTGATGCTGGGGTCGGCGGCAGGGTTCTTCTGGTGGATGAAGCGGCGCGGCTGGCTGGACGGCGGGATTCCTGAGAAGCCGAAGGGCTGAACAACAGCCGCGCCTCCAGGCACAAGGGCCCGGAGGCGCGAATGGATGAGGAACAGCTTTGCAAAGACCGCTCAGCGCATGAGATGGAGCGCCGATGGAACGTCCGGCCCCGAATAGCGCACCGTGCGCGGCGCGACGAACTCGACGTTTTCGGCGGCGCGGATAACATCCACGTGTGAGTTGCGCACGTAGTCGACTTCCAACGCGACAGGCGTTTCGACGATGTACGGCTTCGCCTCACCCGCAGCCCTGACGGCCTGCGCCGTGCCCTTGCGGATCAGTTCGCGCGATGTCTGGGGCGGCAGGAGCTTAGCCGCATACCGCGACAGCCCTTCCTTGACGCAGGCCGTGATGAGCGACTCGCCCAGGAACTGCCGGGCTTCGGTGACCGCGGCGAGATCGCCGCTGACGAACGTGACCGGGACGCCGAAGCTGCCCGCGTATGCGGCCATGAGGCCGATCTCGCCGGTTTCGCGGCCGTTGAGGCGGGCCTTGTGCCATCGCTCGCCCGACCAGGTGTGCTCCAGAACAGCACGCGGAGTGCCGGACATCGCGTGCATTCCCACCATCAGCATGCAGTCGAAACTGCCGTCGAGCTGCGCGATGTACCAGTCGCGCGGGCTGCCTTCGATGTAGCTCGCACCCTCGTGCAGGTCGTGATAGACGAGGTTGTACATGCCGTTCGTGCCGTGACCGTCCGCAACGACGATTTCGCTGGCGCCCCCGTCCAGCGCGCCCTGAACCGCGGCGTTCACGTCCTGAGTCATCCACCGGCGCGCCATTTCGTATTCGGCGGTGCCGCCCGTCGTGTGCGCTTCGAGGCAGATGCCCGAGATGCCTTCCATGTCAACCAGAATAAAGACCTTCACGATTTGTTCTCCCTGAGGGCGCGCAGGCGAAACGCCCGTTGTTAGTATAGCCTGCCAACAGCTTCCACAATGTCGCGGCCGCAGATGCGCACAGTCACGCCGTCCAGCCGCTCGACGCCCGGCCTGCCGTCCAGCTGGCCGGCACTCGGCGTATGCGAGAAACAGATTTCGAGTGCGCACGGCCCGCGGCGCGGCAGCACGGGAATGCGCTCGCACGAGCGCACGGCTTGCTCCGCGGCGGATTCTATCTCACTGAACACGGCGCCCCAGGGGCGAAGAACGCCCGCCGTTCGGCTGAGTCCGCGTTTGGTCTCGACGGTGAGCACCGACGGGAACGACGCTTTCGCCTCGGCGCAGGCCGCGGCATCTCCTGTGACAAGCCCCATCCGCGCCCCGTAGTGCGCGGCGAACGCGGCAATAAGCTGCATCTCGCCGATCTCGTCGCCGTCGAGCCGGCACGATACCCAGTTGACGCTGGACATCGTGTGTTCGAGTAGCGCGCCGGGCGTGCCGCTTCTGGCATGAGCGCCGATCTGGAAGACAATATCGACCGAGGCGTCTAGCCCCGGGAGGTAGCAGTGCCACGGGCTTCCGGCGATGTGAACGGCCGGCGGCTCGATATCGTCGTAGTTGATGTTGTAGGCGCTTGCCGCGCCGTGCCCATTCAGAACAGCAATGTGGCTGGCGCCGGCGGCGTGTGCTCCGCGCACGGCTGCATTTACTTCGGCGGTGAGCATCGCCCGCGCCATAGCGTAGCGGGCGCCGGAGGGCTGAACATCCTCCGGGGTAACGACCCCCGAGACGCCCTCCATGTCGGTTACGATATAGACGTTCAACGCTTGCCGGGAGACGCCGCGTGAGTCTCGGACGCGATCAGGCGCTCGAGTTGCTGGCGGACACGAGACATGACGCCCCGCGAGTCCTCGCGCAGCAGCGGCGCGTCCCCGAAGCTGATAAGCTGCCTGACTCCCGCCACCGCGCTGGTGACAAATGCGGCTTCGGCGGCGGAGAGAGCTTCGGGCTGATAGCTGCCCTCCAGCACGCGGATGCCGGCGGCCGCGGCGGACTCGATCACCGCTTCGCGGGTGATTCCGGGGAGCGCCCCGCATTCCACCGCTGGCGTGAAAAGCTCCCCGCTGGTGATCCAGAACAGGTTGCTCGAACTGGCCTCGACGAGATGCCCCGAGTTGTTGACCAGGATCGCTTCGTCATAGCCCAGCCCCTCTGCCTCGCGCAGCGCCAGGATGTGCGGCAGCCAGTTGCAGGTCACGACGTCGGCGAAGGGAGAGGTGGCGTCGCGCATTACGGACGAAAGGACCGCACGGCCGGCTTCAGGGGGGCTCTCGGGAGCAAGCTGGGCCAGAACTACCACCTCCGCCGGTGCGATGGACGAGAGCTGCAGCCATCCGCTGCCCCGCGACACGGTGATCCTGAACACCACATCCTTCGAACCGATGCGGTCGAACACGTCCTGCAGTGCTTCGAGCGCGTTCGCCAGCCCGTCGCCTGTGTCGAGGCCAAGAACGTCCATTCCTCTATGCATGCGCGCCAGATGGCGCTCGAGCCGGAAGAACCTGCCGGCCCTGCTCCGGAAGGTCTCGAACACTCCGTCCCCGTACAGATACGCTCTGTTGGCCGGCAGAATCAGCGGCCGGTCAGCAGTGTGCCATTTTCCGTTTATCCAGCAGTATCTAGCCACGGATTTGAGATCAGCGCTTCCCTTCCCCTTCCATGCGCGGCGGCGCCGGTTTCCCGGACGGCCCATCCCGCGTCTGCTCCAGTATACGGCCTCCGGGCGCATAGCTCAAGGCCCCGGGCGAACTCAGGCGCAAATAGCGGCGCTCCGTTGCCATGCCCGCGTTCCCGCCCGGTTCGTATC
>JAGVUD010000432.1 GCA_019136435.1 Armatimonadota bacterium
CGGGTGGTGCTCCCGAATGCGATTCCGGGCATCATCACGGGCCTCATTCTCGGAGTTGGTCGGGCAGCAGGCGAAACCGCCCCCATTCTGTTCACTGTGGCCGCCTTCTATCTGCGCGACCTGCCGCGCTCCATCTACGATCAGGCCATGGCGCTGCCCTACCACCTGTACGTCATCTCGACCCAGGTCCCGAACGCATCGCCCAAAATCCAGTGGGGGACCGCGCTGGTGCTTCTCGCGCTTGTGCTCGGGATGAACCTCGCGGCAGCCGTCATCAGAACGCGATTCAGGAGGGCCCGGAAGTGGTAGCTGGCGTTGTTACGGAGGAGAAGATGCAGACTGATGGGCAGCAGTTCGGACTCGACGCTCACCCGGTGAGCGGGATCAGTGTCCGAGATCTGAATGTCCGCTACGGCGACACACACGCTCTGAAAGACGTTTCCATCGAAATACCCGCCAGAGAGATCACCGCTCTCATAGGCCCTTCCGGTTGCGGCAAATCTACCTTCCTGCGCTCCATCAACAGAATGAACGACCTGATTCCCGCCGCAAGAACCACCGGCGTGGTCGGTGTCGCCGGAACGGACGTGCTTGCGCCGGGCACGGATCTCGTGACCCTCAGAAAGAGGGTGGGGATGGTCTTTCAGCGCCCGAACCCCTTCCCGAAATCCATGTTCGAGAACGTCGCCTACGGGCCGAGGATTCACGGTGTCAGCGACCGCGCCCGGCTGCACGAAATCGTCGAGCAGAGCCTCAGGCGCGCCGCGATATGGGACGAAGTGAAGGACGGCCTGCACAGGTCCGCGTTCGATCTGTCGGGCGGGCAGCAGCAGCGGCTGTGTATTGCGCGGGCGCTGGCGGTCGAGCCGGAAATCCTGCTGATGGACGAACCCGCCTCAGCTCTCGACCCTGTCTCGACGCTCAAGATAGAGGAACTGATGCACGAGCTCAAGAAGGACATCACCATTGTGATTGTCACGCACAACATGCAGCAGGCCGCGCGCGTGTCGGGCTATACCGGCTTCTTCCTGACGGGTGAACTGATAGAGTTCGGGGAGTCGTCCGTGATTTTCACGCGCCCGCGGGACAAGCGCACGGAAGACTACGTGACCGGGCGGTTTGGATAGGGCGAACAGCAGATGGGAACAGCACAGATCAGGAAGAGCTTTGACGAGCAGATCGAGGAGGTCAAGCAGGAAATCCTCAAGATGGGAAGCGTCGTCGAGGAAATGCTGTCCGGCGCGATAAAGGCGCTCGGCGCGCGCGACCGCGAGCTCGCTGCCCGTATCATCGCGATGGATGACGTTGTGGACGACTACAACCTCACCATAGAGGAGCGCTGCCTGCACCTGCTTGCGCTGCAGCAGCCCATGGCGAGGGACCTGCGAACCATCGCGGCGGGGCTCTACATAATCAAGGATGTGGAGCGGATGGGGGACTACGCCCTGGATATCGCCAAGGCGGCCGACAAACTCGCGCAGGCCGAGCCGCTGACCACCCTGGTGAAGATACCGCAGATGGCCCGGATCGTCCAGCAGATGCTGCGCGATTCGCTCCGTGCGTTCGTTGACCGCAACGCAGACGCCGTCTTTGCCATCGCCGAAGAAGACGACCAGGTGGATGTCCTCTACCGTCAGGTACGTGCGGAGATGGTTGGTCTGATCGGGCAGGACGCAGCGCACGCAGAACGGGCGGTCGAGATTGTGCTCGTCGCCCGCTACCTGGAGCGCATCGCCGACCATATCACCAACGTCGGCGAACGAATCGTCTATATGGAGACCGGAGCGCTCAAAGAACTGCACTGACGGCAGGCAGCCGTCAGTGCGTACGCTCCGTGGAAGCCCTTGCGGGCGCTACTTCAACACTTTCAGCGCCTTCAGGATCGCGATCAGGACCACGGCCCCGATCACTCCCCAGACGATGCCCATAACGCTGGCTGTGCCTGCCGCGGCCGCGCTCGGAAACACCGTGCTTCCGACCAGGTTCGCAATCAGCGCCCCGACGACACCGATGCCGATGTTCATCAGGCAGCCCTGCTGAGCGTCCGTCTTCATAATCAGGCTGGCGATCCATCCGATGAATGCGCCGACAATGATCGTCCAGATCCAACCGAACATAAGAGTCACCTCCATTGTGACTGCCGCTGACGCGCCAACGGGCGGCATTTCCATAGTTTACCTCATTTCAGCGCCAACTGAGCGCGCGCCAGAAGCAATGCAAACTATTTCTGCCAAAATGCCCGATATGCTTGACATTATGACAGATATATATTACACTCCATCCGGCATGAAGCTCTCTGGAGCAATGGAGGTTGCGATACGATGAATGAGTTTCGCGTGTCGAACCGGGTGCGCCTGGCGCGGGCCGAGCGCGGCTGCACGCAGCAGCAGCTTGCCGACCTGATCGGCGTGACCCGTCAGACCATCGGGCTCATCGAGGCGGGCGACTACAACCCGACGCTCGGGCTCTGCCTGCGTCTGGCGAGGGCGCTCGGAAAGACACTGAACGATCTGTTCTGGGTGGAGGAGTGATAATGAACGGAGAGAGAGACACGAACACAGGGGATGACAGGGCCGCAAAGCGGCTGCAGCGGCGGGTGCTGTGGAAGGCACTGGGAGCATCCGCGCTGAGCGGACTGGGCGGAGGCATGCCCGTGTCGGCGCATCCGGACGAGAGGATCAACGCCGAGATGCAGCGTTGGGCGGCGCGGGGAGGGGCCTTTCTGAGCATTGCGCTCGGCATAGACCTGATTGTCCGCGTGTTCGTTCTGCGCCAGGATCCCCGCTTCTATATGGATATCGCCCTCATCTGGCTGGTGAACCTGTTCATCGTCACGATCGGGATGATCCGCTGCGGAGTGCCTGCCGCCGGGGTGGCCGGCAAGCTGTCGTGGAAGACCTCGGGCTTTCTGGTCGTGCTGATCGGGCTGGAGATTCCTGCCCTGATGTGGCTGATGGGCGACATACACACGCTGCCCCAGTTTCTGTTCCAGGCAGCGCTGGCGGGCGGCGCGGCCGCTGTTATGCTGCTGATCATGCGCGCCATCTATGGCAACTGGGAGCGCAGGGCGCTGGGGCACGACTCGCAGGGCGGCGACTGAGCAGGCGCTCCCGCACCCGTACAAAGCGAGGGGCCGGACGTCTGCCCGGCCCCTCGATGCCTCGCGATGTTTCAGCTACGCGGCCCTACTGCTGCCGCGGAACGCGAATCTCGATCGCCTGGGTCATCTCGTTCCGGCGGATCACCAGCACCGTCGAGTCTCCGGCTTTCAGACCCTGGGTCGCCGTTCTGTAGGCCTCCGGGGTGGCCACGGCCCTGCCGTCCACCTTCTGGATCACGTCGCCCGCCCGCACTCCGGCGCGCGCCGCGGCGCTGCCGCTCTCCACGGCAGTCACCACCACGCCCTTCACGTTGGCGTCAATGCCGTACTGGTCGCGCAGCTGCTGCGAAAGAGCGCGGACCGTCACTCCGAGCTTGCCGCTCGGCTGCTCGTCTCCGGCTGGGCTCTCGGCAGTCCTGTCCGGGCGCTGCGCGAGCGTCACCTGCACGGTCTGCTTCTGCTTGTTGCGGACGATCACCACCGGGACCTTGGTGCCCGGCGCGGTGGCTGCCGCGGTGTCGCGCAGGTCCAGAGCCGAGTTAATCGGCTTGCCATTGAACGAAACGATCACGTCCGTGACCTGTATGCCCGCCTTCGCCGCAGGCGTGCCGTCCTCAACGCTCTGCACGAGCGCGCCCTTCTGCACCCCGTACCTCGCCGCGTCAGCCGGCTTCACATCGGACGGACCGATTCCCAGATACCCCCGCACGACCTTCCCCTTCGTGACGAGCTGGTCGAGAACGAACTTCGCCGTGTTGCTGGGAATGGCGAACCCGATGCCCGCGTTCGCGCCGCTCGGCGACTCGATCATCACGTTGATGCCGATTATCTGCCCGTCAATGTTCAGCAGCGGGCCGCCGCTGTTGCCCGGGTTGATTGCGGCATCGGTCTGGATCAGGCTCGCGTAGTACCGCCCGCCGTCTCCGATGGAGGTGTCGGGAACATACTCCTCGCGCTCCAGCGCCGATACCACGCCCACCGTCAGCGTGTTGTCCAGTCCGAACGGGTTGCCGATGGCGATTGCCCAGTCCCCCGCGCTCACCTTCGATGAGTCCGCCAGAGAGGCGGCGGGCAGGCCTTTGGCTTCGATCTTGATCACGGCAAGGTCCGTGACCGTGTCGCGCATCACCTTGCCCGAGAACTCGCGTCCGTCCTGCAGGGTCACGCGGACGTCGTCAGCTCCGCCCGCGACATGGTCGTTGGTCAGGATGTACCCGTCACTGCGCACTATTACCCCCGAGCCGCTGACCGCGGTCTGCCGCGTGCGGGGCTGCGTTGACGGGGCCGAGTCGCCAAACGGGAAGCCCCGGAAGATGTCCGGAACCTCCACGCCGCCCGACCGGACCGTTCGTTCGGCGCGTATGACCACCACCGCCGGACCCACCTTATTCGCGACGCTGGTGAAGCCGGTCTGCAGCTGCTTGAGCGTGCTCACGGCTTCCTTCTCGGGCTGAGCCTGGCTGTGAACCGAAAGCTGTGCCGCGACGAATGCGCCGGCGGCAAAAACCCCGGTGGCCGCCAACGCGATCAACCGGGGCGTCACTCTACTTCTGATCATTGTCTGTACTCTGGTCCTCCAATGGCATAGATGTGGGTGCCGGGCGGCCGCTTGCAGCGGCCGCTTGCAGCGGCCCAGTCCATAGGCCCATTCCATAGGCGGGTTCTAGCGGCCGCCCCCGCCGTAATCCACCATATCCCAGACGTGCGCCACCGCAAAGGCGTTGCTCACCTGTGCGTCTCCGAGCACGGGCTGCCCGTAGCTTTGCGTCTGGTTGACGACTGCGACGGTAACCGGGGTCGCAGCCGGCTCGTTCGCGGCGTTGCTGAAAGCTGCGGGAACCACCGCGGCCGGCGGCTGATGCGCCGCGTAGTTGTCCGACCATTCGCCGTCCTGGGGCAGGTGACCGAGCGCTACCAGCAGCAGGCCGGCGCACGCATAGATCGCGACCGCGGCTGGCTGAAACCGCCCGAACACCCGGCCGTCCAGCCACTCGCGCAGCCTTGTTCCCGCCGGAGTCTGT
The DNA here is from genome assembly GCA_019136435.1 of Armatimonadota bacterium. Lineage (GTDB taxonomy): Bacteria > Armatimonadota > UBA5829 > DSUL01 > DSUL01 > JAGVUD01. The sequence goes on from JAGVUD010000432.1 coordinate 5,122, forward strand.
TCCACGCGAATCCGCTCCATCAGACGCGCCTCGGCGCCCGCCGAAGCGCGCACCGGCTGCAGCCGCGACATCGCGGTCTTCAGCCCGCGCAGGCTTTCTATCTCCTGCTGGCAGGCCGGGCACGAGCGAAGGTGGTTCCGGACTTCCAGCATTTCGACGCCCGAAAGCTCGCCGTCAATATAGGCGGAAAACAGCCTGCTCACGCGTCCGCAGTTCATACCCATCACGATACCTCGCTCAAAAACTCGTCCAGAGACCCCAGCTTCTGCCGCATCGCCCGGCGGCCCCGGTGGATTCGGGAGCGCACCGTGCCGATGCTGCACCGCATAACCTCTGCGATCTCCTCGTAAGACATCCCCTCGATGTCCGCCAGAATGACAGCAAACCGGAAGGCCTTCGGAAGGGCGTTCAGCGCCTGCTGAATCCTGCTGTCCAGCATGCCCTCCATCACGCTTGCCTCGGGCGTCGGGCCGTCGTCGGGAAGGTCGAGAGTGTGCTCGTCCGCTCCGATCGGCTGATCGAGCGAAACCGGAGTCCCGGACTTCGGCCGCCGTCGAAGCGTGTCGATCCACAGGTTCGACATAATCTTGTAGAGCCAACTCTCGAACGGGTAGTCGCGCTTGTAGTTCCCGTAGAACCGGAACGCCCGCAGGAAGGTTTCCTGCACCAGGTCCTCGGCGTCCGTGCGGTTACCCGCTATCCGGTAGGCAACGTTGAACGCCGACGCATGGTGGCGCCGCACAAGCTCTTCGAACTCCTTTTGCTGTCCCTGTCCGGTGGACTCGGTTACGGCCTCAGCCTTGTTGGTCACTGTTGCATCCACATTCCTGATTACGCACGGCCGCTGCGGACGGTTCCCCGATGTGCAGCATGCATCGCATCAGTTGCAGCCGCCGCAAGCTGTTGTATTCTGAACATTGGACGCACGGGCGCGCCTTCGGGTTTACACTGCTGCGTCTGCCTGCAGAGGTTTCCCGCTTCGTTTTGCGTAAATACTGCGGCGGTGCTACCGATGAAACATCATATATCACTCGCAATGCTCTGCGTATGCTTTCTGCTGCTGGCGGCCGGACTTTGCGGCGCCGCGCCGCCCGAAGGCGAAGAGACGCCGCGCGGATGGGTGTTCCCCACAATCGGCGTGGGGCGCGGCGACTGGAGCGCCAGCGTCGGGCTCTTCGGCTGGTACGACAGGCTCGATGTCCGAAACCTGCAGGTGCGCGCCGACGTTGACCTCGCGCCCGGTGTCCGGGCGCATGCCGTGGTGCGGTCGGACCGCGAACTCAACACTTTGCGGGGCCTGAGCCCCAGGTTCGACGAAGCCTACGTCGAAGCCGCCGGTTTCCACCGCTCGGAACAGGGCAACTTGAGCGCAAGCCTGCGCCTCGGCGAGGTCCGCTATCTGCGCTTCCCGTATCCCGACCAGATTGCGGTGTTCGACCTGCCTCCCGGGGTCGGCGACCTCGCCGGGCTGGGCAGAACGGGCTACGGAGGTGTTCTGGGCGTCGTGGACTACCGGCACCGCAGCGGGCTTGGTGCGCATCTAAGCGCCATTGAGTGGGGGTTCGGCCACGACGGAGGGCTCGATACTATCGAAAGCTACGTGTCTTACGGGAAGACCGCCGGGAGCCTCGACTTCGAGGCGCGCTTCGGCCGCCTGCAGGCGCGGCCCGAACCCGCCGGGCGGAGCGCGCCCGGGTACAACCTCTTCGCTGGTCTGAACTGGAAGGGCTACGAGGCCGGAATGCTCTACGAGAAGCTGGACGGGCATCCCGCGTACACGGGCATCATGGTGCGCCTGACGCCCACCCGAATCACCCGCGCCATGGGAACCGTCGCGTTCGACTACGTCCGCGATCCCGAAGGGTTTGCCATGCAGGCGCCCCTCGCTCGCGGGCGCATCGGCAAGTTCGCGCGGGAAGCGCCCGCCGGCATGGAGCTTGCCGGCGAAATACACGCCGAGCGCATCCGCACCTACTGGCAGAACGGACAGGTGCGCAACTACTACGAGCACAGGGTGTCATCGTGGGGGCAGACCGGCCCGGGGCTGACGGTTGTCGTGGAAGAAGAGCCCTGGTATCTGCAGGCCGAGGCGCTGGTCAGCCCGCACACGAACATCCTCGACATCGAGGAGTGGGAGAAAGATCGGCAGGGCCCGGCTCAAAACTCGCAAAAGGTCGTCTACCGCTTCTACAGCAAACGCTGAAGCGCGTGCTGGCGCAGTTTGCGCAGCCGGTGCGCGACAGTTATAATGACCCGGGATGCCCAAGACCTCCACGCCGGGACCGGCCGGCACAACCGGAGCCAGCCGCTCGGGCGGCGGATCGCAAGGCGACCTCGATACCGAAGTTCGGTTTGTCAAGGGGGTCGGGGCTGCGATGGCCGGTGTCCTCTCGAAGCTCGGCATCATCACCGTCCGCGACCTGCTTCAGCACTACCCCGCCCGCTATGAAGACCGCACACAGCTTGCCCGCGTCTCACGGCTCCAGGACGGCCAGCGCGTAACACTGAGGCTGCGCGTCTCCGATGTTGAGAGCCAGCGCGCGGGACGCCGGATGATCAACATCACGCGCGTCGCCGCGGAGGACGATTCGGGCACCGTGGTGCTTGTCTGGTTCAACCAGCACTGGATGCGCGACAGGTTTCTGAAGCTGCGCGGCCGCGAGATCATCGTGTACGGGCAGGTTCGCTACGGGCGGATGGGCTTCGAGATCAACTCGCCAGACTG
>JAGVUD010000351.1 GCA_019136435.1 Armatimonadota bacterium
ACCGTTCACGCGCTCCCAGCACTCGCTGGAGAAGATGCGGTCGCGGAGGGTTTCTGTGAGGAGAACAGCGATGCGTGCGGGCAACTGGCGAATCCTTTCTTGTACAGACTGTACGGCGCGGGCCCGGTTGCTGGCTGAGCCGCGCTTCCTGCTTCTTCAGCCGCGGCGGTTTCCCTCCCGGCGCCCGAGCGCCACGCGCCCTCAGTGCCGGCGTTCGGCAAGCACCGCGTCCAGCGGGTCCGGGCCGCTGCCGGGCTTCGAGAGCTGCTCTTCGACCCAGCCGTCCAGCAGTGCCTTACAATCGTTAACGATGGCGCCGTTGTCGCGGGCGATGTTCGCGGTCTGGTACGGGTCGGTTCGCATGTCGAAGAGCTCGGTTTCTTCGCGCGCAAAGCTCAGCGGGTCGTAGGTTCTGATGAAGAGGTGATCGCGCGTCCGCACAGCGCGCTGGACGGTGTAGAGCGCGTGCTGCCAGACGAGGTGCGTGCGCTCCATGCCCGGCCGCCCCATAAGCCGGGGCGCGAACGACTGCCCGTCCCACTCCTCCGGAGCTTCGGCCCCCATCAGTTCGCAGAGCGCGGGCGGGAGATCTACGTTATAGAGAAGCGAATCGCACGCGCCCCCGGACGGCGCGCCGGGCCAGCGGATGATGAGCGGGATGTGATGGATGCATTCGTCGGCGCACACGTGGTCGGAGTAGATTCCGTGCTCTCCGAAGGCGTCGCCGTGGTCGCCGGTCACGATGACGGCCGTATCTTCGAGGCCGCCCTGATCCGCCAGCTCGTTCAGTACGACGCCGGCGTGGTGGTCGACGTAAGCGACCGCGGCGTCATAGCCTGTGATCATGTGCTCGAAGTCAGCGCGGGAGTTGATGGCGCCTGGCATGAGAGGCAGGGGGCTTTCGTCGTTAGCGAACTGAACGTGCGCGGTGAATGGTCCCTTGAGACTCTGGTGTGCGGCGATGGCGGCTTCATCGGGCCACTGCTGCGGCACGGGATAGTCCCTGAAGCGCTCCGACCAGCTCGCATCCATCCGGTAGCAGCGGTGCGCATCCCAGTAATTGATGTGCAACAGATAGTTGTCGCGGCCTCTGTTCTGTCTGATCCAGCGCAGCAGCGGCGCGTCCACCTCGTCGGCCGTCTCCTGCCCGCCCTTCAGGTTGGGGGTGTGGAACTCGGTCCAGCCGCTCATAAACCACGGGGAGTTGTGCCGGTCGGCGAAGTTGGAGAAGCTGATCGTGTCCCATCCGGCCGCTCGCAGCGTGCGCATCAGCAGGTCGTTTTCGGGCTCCGGGCCGCCGTAGCTGCGCGTCCTGATGCGGAACTGCGCCCCCGCGCCCACGTTCGAAATGACGCCGTTGCGGATGCCGAACCGCCCGGAGGTCCATTCTGTTCGCGACGGCAGGCAGGGCGAGCTGGCGCAGTAGTAGCTGTCGAAGCGCATGCCCTCCCGCGCGACGGCATCTATGTTCGGCGACGTCGGGCGGGCATACCCGTAGCAGCCCAGGTGATCCGGCCGCAGGCAGTCAATGTCGAAGAGGACGATTCTCAAGGGTTAGCCCTCCATCCAGCAAAACTCACTTCATCCGATCCTTCCCCTCCGTCAGCCACTCCAGCGAGAAGCGCGCGAACGTGATGGTCTGATACGAATCCTTCTCTCCGCACTCGTAGAGCAGGCCGATCTCACTGTCCGGAAGCACCGTCAGGCACGAGTAGGCCGCGTCGCGCGGGTCGAGCAGCTTCGCGACAGGCCAGGTCTTCCCCTCGTCGTAGCTCATCCGCACGGTCATCATGTTTCGGCGCAGGCTGGCGGGGTTGGAGAAGAGCAGGCGGCTCCTGCCGCCGTCCTTCGATGTCGTGTAGCGCAGGAAGCTCGCCTGGCAGACGGGCTCGACGAGCGTCTTGTCGCCGCGCATCTCAGAGAACGTCAACCCCTGGTCTTTGCTCGTTGCGATCTGACGGCAGAGCTGTTCGGCCGAGCTTCGCATGTTGAGCATCAGCGAGCCGTCTTCCAGTTCGACCGCCTGGCACTCATTTGTCCCCGGAAAAACGTCGCCGCCGATCTTCCACGTCGCGCCCCTGTCGTCGCTGTAGATGATATGCGAGCCGTAGTCTCGCGTCCCGAGCTGTGCGTAGTCGCAAGGGACGACAAGCCGCCCGCTCTTGAGCTGGATGCCCACCCCCGGCCCCGTCGCATACCAGGCCCAGTCCTTCTTTTTCGTGGACGCCGTGATCTCGACCGGCCTTGACCAGGTCGCGCCGTCGTCGGTGCTCTTGCAAATCCAGACCGTGCGCGTGCCCCGGGCCGTCCCCATCTTGATTTCGCCCTCGTTGTCCTCGCCGAGGTTCTTCGTAAGGGGCAGCCAGATTGTGCCCGACTCGCGTTCGACCACCGGGCAGGGGTTCCCGAACGTGTTGGGGCCGTCGGCCGCCACAATCTGAACCGGCCCCCATGTCTTGCCGCCGTCGAAGCTTCGGCGCAGAATCGTGTTGATCTCCCCGGTATCCGAGCGGCTGTCCTTCCGACCCTCGCAGAACGCAAGCAGCGTGCCCTTCCGCGACACGATAAGCGCCGGGATGCGGTAGGTGTGGTATCCGCCTTCGCCCGCGCGGAAGACGACGGTGCCCTCGGGGTCCTGCCAGGTCTTGCGGACGGTATCGCCGGCGGCGAGGCAGGCGCTGGCTCCCAGCATCAGCACGGTCAGGGACAGAATCATGGCGTGTGACATCACTTACGGGCGCTCCTTTTCGTCAATCGTGTAGATGGTGAGGCCGCCGAGGTCCTTCTTCCCGGCGGGAATCAGCAGGCTGGCGATGTATCCGATCAGCACGCAGGCGGCGATCCCCACGGCGGCATACAGGAAGAAGTGCACGCCGGTGCGGCTCTGAACCAGATAGAGCACAATCGCGCCGCAGAGCGCTCCGATGAGTGTTCCCGGCCCGTTGGCGCGCCGGGTGAAGATGCCCAGAATGAACATCCCGGCCAGCGCTCCGCCGGTGAGACCGAGAATCGTGATGAATGTGTCCCAGAGCGACTTGATGTTCGAACTCGCCATCCACAGCGCCGTCGCCACCCCGGCGGCGCCCAGCAGCACGGTGAGCCAGCGCGCGAGGTTGAGGCATCTCCGGTCGGGGGCGTCGGGATTGAATCTGCGGTAGAAGTCGGTGACAAGCGCGGTCGAGACGCTGTTCATGCTGCTGTCGAGGGTGGACATCGCGGCGGCGAAAAGCCCCGCAACCACCAGACCCGTAATGCCCGCCGGAAGCTGCTGCGCTATGAACAGCGGGAAGATGGCGTCGGTCTGCAGCGACGGGTTCAGCAGGGCGGGGTGCTGCCTGTAGAAGAGCCAGAGCGCCGTCCCCACAGAGAAGAAGATCAGCGCCGCCGGAATCGAGAGCGCGGCGTTGGTCCAGATCGCCTTGCGCGCTTCTTTCTCGTCACGCGTCGTGAGATAGCGCTGGATGACCGCCTGGTCGGACGTGTAGGGCACGAGGTTGCTGAGGATATTGCCGATGACGACCACCCACACCGCGGGCATCGTGATGTCCCAGGTCCAGTTGAACGTGTGGAACTTGCCCGCAGCCTGCGCGTCGGCGAAGGCCTTCCCGATACCCCCCTCGAGCCCCGCCGCCACGAACGCGAGGCTGACCAGCGCGCCGCCGAGCAGAACGATAACCTGAACGACATCGGTCCAGATCACTGCTTCGATGCCGCCCAGCACGGTGTAGAGCGTCGCAAGAACGCCCATCAGAAGGATGCAGGTCTGGATGCTGATGCCCGTAACGGCAGACAGCGCGATCGCCGGCAGGAACAGGACGACCCCCATCCGCCCGATCTGAAAGAGGATGAAGGACGCGCTGCCCAGCAGCCGGACGGCGAGGTTGAAGCGCTTCTCGAGGTATTCGTATGCCGTGGTGACGTTGAGGCGGCGGAAGAAAGGCAGGTAGTAGAACACCACCAGCGGCGCCACGAGCACGATGCACACATTCCCGAGGATGTACACCCAGTCTGTCGCATAGACCTTGGCCGGGATGGCCATGAACGTGATGGCGCTGAGCTGCGTGCCGAAGATGCTCAGGCCAGCCGCCCACCACGGCACGCGCCGCCCGCCCAGGAAGAAGTCTTCGGTGGTGTTCTCGCGCTTCGAAAAGATGAACCCGATGAGCACCATCCCGGCCAGGTACGCCCCCAGCACCCAGTAGTCGAGCGGGAAGAAGTGCCCCTTCTGCTTCAGGCTTGTCGCGGCGAGCACCCGGTCGGCGCGGTGGCCGGGCCGGTCTTCGCCGCCGGGGATGACGAGCGCGCCCTCCCACTCAACAACGTTCGCCGTCACGGGAGGCCACTCGGGCAACGTGGCGAGACGGCTCCAGGTGTCGGTGATTGTGTGGTAAGCAAGAACCGCGCGGCTGAAGCCGGGGTGGTTCTCCTTCAACTCCTGAATGCGCAGCGACAGCGATCCGTCGTCTCCTCCGAACACGAGCACATGCGAGGGGCCGTACGCCGCGCAGGGGGCCGCGTTGGAGGCAACGGGAAGATCGGCAACGCGCTTCCAGCCCTTGCCCGGCCGGTAGCAGAGCGTCTCCTTCAGGTACGTTCTGACGGGTTTGCCGTCAGGGCCCGCGCTCAGCGAGCATCCGCCGATGACATAGAGTGCGCCGTCCTGCGCCGCCACCGCCGAGAGCATGCGCCCCGTCCCGGGCATGTCTTCGAGCTGCGCCCATCCGCCGCCCGGCGCGGCGGGGTCGAGCACCCACAGGCTCCGCTCGCATGTGGTGGAGTCCGGGTCGGTTGTGCCGCCCGCGAGATAGACCTTGCCGTCCAGCAGAGCCGCGCCGCAGTAAGCGCGCCGCTCGGGCAGCGGGGGCAGGCTCTTCCTCGCAATCCTGCCGTGCTTCCAGACGAGCAGAAAGACATCGCTGTAGTGCTTCGCGGCGTCCGCGCCGCCAGCGCAGATAAGCCCCTTCGGGGCACTGACCGCCCCGCCGTACGCCAGCGCGTGCGGCAGGGCCCCGGCGCTCTTCCACTGCCCGCCGCGATCCGTCAGCGTGTAGATGTCACCGTACCAGGCCTTGGTTCCTCCCGCGAAGAGCGAGACCGGCCAGTTGGTGCCTCCCGCAACGATGAGCGCGCCGCCGCTCGTGCCCGCAAACTGCCCCGAAATGGGCCGCGGGAGATCGGGCAGCGAACCCCAGTCGAAATAGCGGGGAGCATCTTCGGCCCGAAGAGGACCGGCAGCAAGCAGAACGAGAGCGAAGACAAGCTTGAGTGGCGTTGAGCGGCGCCTGACCATCGGCGATTCCTTTGCTGGTGCTTAGTTCGTCGCCGCCAGTATAAGGGCCGTACGCCGGACGGTCAACACCGGGGCGGGCACGCGAGGGGTGACGGACGGCCGACTGGGGTGCGGGGTACAAGAAAATGGCTGCCGAACTAGGGCTCGAACCTAGGACCTCCTGATCCAGAGTCAGGCGCTCTCCCAACTGAGCTATTCGGCAACGCACCATAAGTTTATACGCCCCGGGCGGGTTGTGTCAACAGGCGTCAAAAACAACGTCATTCCGAACTCCGTGTGAGGAATCTCTTGTCGCGCAACCTGCCAGCGGCCACGGACACCGGCGGGAGGCGAACGGCGAGATTCCTCGTCGCGGACTCCTCGGAATGACTGCCAGCGGATACGACGGCCCCCACGTCATTCCGGGCTTGACCCGGAATCCAGACGGGGCCGCGTTGCGATACCGGATGGGTGCTGAACCAGGTTCAGCATGACGTGCCGCCACAGCCGTGCGCCTCAGACGCTGCGGGCGAGGGCAAGCATGCGCACGTGCGCGGCGCCGGAGTGCTTCAGCAGCGCCGACACCGCCTGCGCCGTTGCGCCGGTCGTGACGACGTCGTCTATCAGCAGCACCCGCTTGCCCGCCACCAGTTCCGCGCCCCGCCTCAGTCCATACAGGCGTTTCGCGTTCAGCAGGCGCTCCTCGCGGCTCAAGCCCATCTGGCTCGGCCCCGCCAGCCGCTTCACCGGGTCAACCAGCGGACGCTCAAGGTGCGCCGCCGCCCGCGCGGCAAGCTCCCGCGCATGGTAGAACCCGATCTCCCAGCAGCGCAGCAGCCGTCCCGGCACCGCCGCGACCACGTCCACCTCGCGCCACGACACCGGCGCCGCGTCGAGCCAGTCCGTCAGCATCATGCCCAGCTCGCCCGCCAGGCAGCGCATGCCGTCGTACTTGAAGCGGTGAATCGCCTCGCGCCACACCCCCTCATACACCGCAATCTGGCGCATCGCGTCGCAGGGGTGGCTCTTGTCCCAGGGGGCTTCTCCGCAGTCCGGACACGAAGCGCGCACCCCCGGCAGCCCGCACCGGACGCAGCAGGGCGGCTCGATGATGCCGAGCATGTCGCGGCAACTCTGGCAGAAGAACAGCTCTCCGGCGCGCCCGCACACGCAGCACTCGGGCGGCCAGAGCAGGTCGGCCGCGCCCGCAACGCACACACGAACTTCCTGCAGCGCGCGACCTCCGGCGCCGATCTGTCCGGGAAGCGCCAGGCCCACCCTACGCCCAGTACTTCCGGTCGAGGCTCCGGTAATTGATGGCCTCCGCCACATGCGCCGTCGTGATCTCCTCCGAGCCCGCAAGGTCGGCGATCGTGCGGGACACCTTCAGGATGCGGTCGTACGCCCGGGCCGACAGGTTGAGCTGAGATATGGCCGCGCGCAGGACTTCGCGCACGGACTCGGAAAGCGCGCAGTGCTGCTTGATCTGCTTCGAGTGCATCTGCGCATTGGTGAAGATGCCGCTGCCTGCGTAGCGCCGATTCTGGACCTCCCTTGCCCTCTGCACGCGGTCGCGGATGGCCGAGGACGTCTCGCCGGCCTCCTTCTGCATCAGTTCGTCCTGTTGCAGGCGCGGCACCTCGATGTGAATATCGAGCCGGTCCAGAAGCGGCCCGGAGATTCTCTGCAGGTACTGGCGAATCTGTCGTGGCGTGCAGGTGCAGCTCACTTTGAGGTCGTTGTAGAACCCGCAGGGACACGGATTCATACTTCCCACCAGCATGAAGCGGGCCGGATATGTGAGCGACCCGGCCGCGCGGCTGATGGTCACCACGCCGTCTTCCAGCGGCTGGCGGAGCACCTCGAGCACGTCGCGGCGGAACTCGGGAAGCTCGTCCAGAAACAGCACGCCGTGATGCGCCAGGCTCACTTCGCCCGGACGCGGATGGGCGCCGCCGCCCGAAAGCCCCGCGTTCGAGATGGTGTGGTGCGGGCTCCGGAAGCCGCGCCTGGTGACCAGCGCTTCGTTCGGCCCCAGCAGTCCGGCGACCGAGTAGAGCTTGGTGGTCTCGAGCGCTTCTTCGAGCGTCATGGCGGGCAGAATCGTCGGCAGCCGCCGGGCGAGCATGGTCTTTCCCGCCCCCGGCGGCCCGATCATAATGACGTTGTGCCCGCCCGCCGCGGCCACTTCGAGCGCGCGCTTCACATTCTGCTGGCTCTTGACGTCCGAAAAGCAGACCGGGTATGGCGGCTCGGTGAGCGCCATGTCGGCGATTTCGGCGACGGCCGGCTCGCGCGCGAACGAGGTCGTGACGAGATCCATCACGTCCGACAGGCTGTGCGCGCCGTACACCGGGGCGCCCCGCACCACGGCCGCCTCGCGGGCGTTGGCGATGGGCACGATCAGCCGCCTGATGCCGTCCCTTTTGGCGGTGAGGGCAATCGGGAGAACCCCGGATGACGAGCGCACCCCGCCGTCCAGCGAAAGCTCGCCCACGAACAGGCACCCTTCAAGCTGTTCCATCTCCACCTGTCCCGTCGCCGCAAGGATGCC
>JAGVUD010000073.1 GCA_019136435.1 Armatimonadota bacterium
CAGCAGGGTCGAGTATGGGCTGAACACCAGCTACGGCCAGTCGGCCGTTTCGAGCGCGGCCGTCACATCCCACGCGCTGGCGCTCGGGCCTCTGCTGCCCGGCCAGACCTATCATTACCGGGTGGTGTCTTCCGCGACGGGCTTCGCGTCCGCCGTGTCCGGCGATTTCACGTTCGATACTCTTCCGGAGCCCGGCGTGCTGAGAAACCCCGGTTTCGAGTCGCAGGAGGCGTACTGGACGCGGTACGGGCGGTTCGATGACGCTGGAGACAATGGGATTCAGGGGCCGGGCTGGTACTTCTCTTTCAATCCGAGAAGCGGGGTGAACTACGCCGGGAGCGCGGCCAGCTACGATGCGAAGAGCGGCGGGTTCTATCAGCGCGTGCCTGTCGTGCAGGGTAGGTTCTACAGGTTCTGCGCTTACAGCCAGACCTACGTCGCGGGCGGAGACGCGGCGAATGCGAACAACAGGGTGGGGATAGATCCGGCGGGCGGCACGGACTCCGGGTCATCGTCCATAGTCTGGTCGCCGCGTTCGACGTCCGGCGGCTGGCAGCAGATCTGCGTCTGCGCTCGCGCGTCTTCTTCGTATATCACAGTGTATCTGGATGCTCAGCAGATTCTCCCTCTCGAGTGGAACATCAATGCCTTCGACGACTGTACGCTGACGGAAGTGCCGGGAGGCACGGTTGCCGAGATGAAGGCCTATCCTGATTCGGCGGAGGTCGCCATCGCGGACGCCGTCGTCACCGCGGCGTTCTCGATGGCGAACTACCTCGAGGATCCCTCCCGCGCCAGCGGCATCAGGGTGGTCAACACAGCACTGCCGCACGGTGCGGCGGCTGTCGTGTGTGGAATCCTGGGCACGAGCGGCGGGGAACGGTATCTGGCGGCTTCGTCGGTTGTGCAGACCGGATTTGTGGGCGTGCCCGAAGCTCTCGGCATGACTAACTCCCACGTTGGGGGAGAGGACTGGCTGTACGACAGCGCGACCGGAGCCGGACAGCGCGGGGCCACCGGAGGCGCGGGCCTGAACAACGTCGGGCTGCTCGTCAGAACCTGGGGAGGGGTGCTGTCCGCGGGCAATGGCTACCTGACCATCACCGATGGGTCCTGCGCGGGCCTGAAGGTTGATGCCTCTCTGCTCAGCGCTCCGGCGGGGGCCGGGGACTTCGTCATCGTGACGGGCATCGTCCGGATCGAGGCGGCGGAAGGCGGCTACGCGCCCGTGATCGTGCCGCGTTCTGATACGGATCAGATTGTGCTTTAGCATTCCCGTCCCCGCCTTCAGGCGTCCTGGTCTGGCAGGCGCTGACGCCGCCGGAATCCTTCCGGCGGCCGTGCCCGCCGGAGAAATGGAGGGATGACTGCGATGAGAGCGACCAGGCTTGCCGGCGCGGCTATTGCGCTGGTGCTTCTGCGGACTTGCGCCTCCGGCGTCGAGATCGCCGGCTTCCCCGAGACCACCCCGGCTTCGCCGATGACTGTGGTGGTATCGTGGGATACAGACCTGCCGGGCGACTCGCTTGTCGAATACGGCGTCGAGGGTGTGTACCCCCACGTCGTTTACGACCCCGCGCTTGTGACGGAACACAGCGTCACCGTGCCCCTCTTCGAAACGGAAATCGTCTACGACTTCCGGGTCAGTTCGGCTGATGGCATCACCGAGCCCGCCATAGGCTACGACTGGTATCTGAACCAGCCCGATCTTGTGACCTTCCAGTACCCGGAGAATGGGCAGACCGTAACGGGCGAAGTCCGGCTGAAGGGATGCGCGGCTCAGCCGCGGGTCGAGGTGTTGAGCGCGGCGTTCGAGGTTGTTTCGAACGACACAGGACTCACCGTGTTCGTCGGTGTGGACAACGACGGGACCGATCTGATCTACGGCACGGAGCCAGCGCCCGAGGGCGACGGCTGGAGCGCCTACTGGGACACGGGTGTGTGCGCGGAAGGGGGCTACACTGCCCGCGTCACCATGAACACGGCCATCGGAGTGTACTTCGGCAGCCGCCAGGTGTGGCTCGACCACACGCCGCCAGTGCCAGAGATCACTTCGCCGCCCTTCGGGGGGAGGTGCTATGGAGTTGTGCCCGTCACAGCATCTGGAGCACAGGGCGCAAACCAGGTGCTCTTCTTCGAGCAGCAGGCCCCCGTGATTGTCTCCCTGCCGACAGTAAGCTTCATTCAGGGCCAGTACAACTGGCCGCCCGAGAAACCGGGCAAGTACATGTGTCACCCCTGCGCGCAGGCCAGCATCCTCTGGACCAATCCGCAGGTGAGGAACTACTACACCAATCACCCCTACAACCCGAACCACTCCGAGACGGTGGGGAGGCAGCTTCTGGTCTACAACCTTGCCGACAAGAAAGGCACAACGGCTGGCGGCACGAGCGATGACGGCGCGAAGTCAGGGTCCCAACTGGTTCTCGGGAATCTGAAAGAGAAGTGCCCGGGCTTTGACTGGAAGTACAACGAGATCACCGGCCCGATTGACATGAAGAAGCTCAAGAAAGCCATGACCGAGCCCGCCGGAAAGGTGCAGGGGGTGGGAATCTGCATTCGCGGCCCGAACGGCTGGGGACACGCAATGGCTGTGAGCAAGGTGGACGACAACCAGAAGAAGGACGAGAAGGGCAATCCCTACAACGAGGTGACGTTCACGAACCCGGCGAACGGCAAAAGCGAGACCTACAGGGTCAGCCCGAACGGCACCCTCACATACCCTGCGTCGGGGCCGAATCAGTTCACGGCATCCATGGGGAGCGGCTTTCAGATGACCGGCAGCCCTCCGCCGGCGGGAGAGCGCGCATCGGCCAGCGACGGGTGGCAGCCGATTGG
>JAGVUD010000431.1 GCA_019136435.1 Armatimonadota bacterium
AAGGACACCTGATGTGCCGACTTCGGGAGCGTTTCTGGGCCAAGGTAGACCGGCGCGACAACAACGGCTGCTGGCTGTGGACGGGTTCGATTAACCCCAAGGGCTACGGGAGACTTCGTAATGCCACCGGCACAACGATGGCACACCGAATCTCGTGGGAGCTGGAAAACGGGCCCATTCCAAACGGCCTGCAAGTTGACCACATGTGCCTGACCCGAAGATGTGTGAATCCGACTCATCTCCGGCTGGTGACGTCGAAGCAGAACCAAGAGCACAGAGCGGGCGCGCAGCGTAACAACCTCGCCTCTGGCGCCAGGGGCGTGTACCGAAACGGCAATCGGTGGACGGCAAGCGTCAAGCATCACGGCGTCATCCACTACATGGGGACCTACGACACGATCGAGGAAGCGAAAGAAGCAGCTGCATGGCTGCGCCAAGAATTGTTCACCCACGATGACGGGAAGGTTTTGTAATGACATGGAGCAGGTTGTACCAACTTGTGAATTTCCCCTGGGCTTACGGCCCCCGCTGGTGGCGGGCACGCCGCTACAGCAAAGCCCGGGCAGTCGCCCTCGACGCCGAACACATCGCCTGGGCGCGCGAGTTGCGTGCTCCGGCATCCCACGAAAGGAATCACGCATGAACCTGGATCTGAACTTCGTCCGCAAGACCTTCGGCGAGGACACCTACGGCCGCCACGCGCTGCGTGAGCCGGGAGGCCACGGCGACGTCCTACACCTGGAGGGCATCGCCCCGATTTGCGGCAGCCGGTTGCGCAACGACTACCAGCCGCGCCACGGCCGCCCCACGACGTGCCAGGCTGCGCTCGACCTGGCCAACGCCTACGTCGGCGCCATCCGGAGGCGACCGTGAAAGGTGACGGCGCAGCGCTGGGCTGCATCACCTTGTGCCAGACGTGCCACCGGGCGATCCAGCTGCGGCGGATACGGGTGCGCAGCTGCGGCCCGCTTGGCAGCAGCAACGGCTGGCAGGACCTCGACATATGGGAACACATGGGCCCACGTTCCGTGACAGGTCCGTGGCATGCAGTCATCCCGGCGCAGTGACCGTGTTGCATAACGCAACACCCATCCCCCGAATGAAAGGAAAAGTCGTGACCGTCAATTATCCGGTGTCGGAGCCGGTCAAGCGGATGCCGTGCAAATGCGGGCACACGCTGGCCGAGCACCAGCTGTCGCCGGACATGTCCGAGTGCGAGCCGTGCAAAGCCTGCACGAACTGCCCCGATTTTTGGGCGGACTTCAGTGAGTGAGCGCGCCGGGATCACCTATCCGACGCACTACTCGTCGCTTCCCCGCGACGCGAAGGTGCTGATGCAGTTCGTGAGCACGCTCAACGCCGGCCTCGACGCCGAGGCCAAAAGCGAGGTCATCACCAGGGCCTCGCTTCGGCTTGCCAAGATCTCCGGCGAGCTCGACGCCATCAGGAAGTTCCTGGAACTCAAAGAATCTGAGGAGAACGCATGAACCCGACCATCGAACAGCTTCTCGACTGGATCGCCAACGCAGCGGCGTTCGACTCGCTGTACGGCCCGATGGTCGATGTGCTGGACAAGGCGTTCGGTGTGACGTTTCAGTTCTGGGACACCGGCGGCGGCTGCACGGCACTGGTCGGCGAGTTTGAGGGCGGCGTGAGAGTGATGCTCACCGACTCGCCCAACAGCGAGAACGGCCAGGAGGCACACATTTCCGACATGTGCCGCCGGTCGTGCTACGGCGAGAAAACCATCGGCTACGCCGTCGGGGTGACCGTCGAGGACGCCCTGGCCTACGGCGAGTACAGCAGGGCGACGGTTTCCGATCTTCCGGCCATCGTCGTCGATATGCTCCACACTGTTGCACAACGCAACACCCGCAAGACCCGCACTACCGCATCATCTCCCCATCAAGAAAGGAACACCCCATGAAGAAGGTCATCGCGGCGCTGGTCGTCGCACTCGCAGCGTCGGGCACGGCCGTCGTGGTCGCACCACAGGCCGGCGCGTGCGCCAACGTCGTCAACGGCTCCGGCGGCGCGCTGGGCAACGGCGGCGGCGTCACCGAGAGCTGCCTGCCCAATGGCGACAAGTACCACTGCGAGTCGGTGTACGTGTTCGGGTTCGGCGGGCAGAACTGCTTCGTCATTCCCGTCGGCGATCCGCGTAACCCGTGGTGAGGCTGGTTCGGGCCGCGGTGGCGGTCGCGCTGATGGTAGGGGCCGTCTTCACGGCGGCCCCTGCCCACGGCTATCCCGGCTGCTACTGGGCCTATCAGGGCTGCTATCTCGTCCCAGGCTGGTACGACGGCTACTACTGGGGCGGAGGTCCCTGGTATGGCTGGGGTAACAGCTACGGTCCTAACCCGCCGTTTGTCGGCTGCCCGGTTCCCTACGTAGACGGGCGGTGCGGGGGATGACCATCGCCATTCTCATCATCAGCATTTTCGTTTTGCTCAGCGAGATCGCCGCGGCCGGCGCGAGGGAGCGAATGATGGCGGAGCTCAAGGCTCTGCGCTTGGAGAACGAGGCGTTTCGCCAGCAGATCGAGCGGAGGCTGTTCTAAATGTCGGACCCGAAGAAAGAAGCGAGGATTCATGACCAGTAACGATTCAGGCGACCCGTTCGAGGACCCGCGGTGGCTGGCCTACGCCGACCGTGCGCGCCGGGAGCGGCCGTGCCCACTGGGAGGCGACGTGAAGGTCTGTCAAGACTGCAATCAGCTCATCGCCGAAAAGCAGGAACTACGAGACAAGCTCCGAGGTGCGTACGCCGTCATCGCCGAACGGCAGCAGCGGTTGGAGGGCGACGAGCGGAATATGCGAGCAGCTCGACGCCAACTGGAGTTGTTCATGGACGACGGCATCAGGGAACGCGTCACTGTCGCCCTCGTCCTGCTCGACGAGAGCGTGGAGGGTCGAACGAGGCGTGGTGGCCGACGAGATTGTGGAGGCCAACCTGAATAACCCCAGTGAGGCCGTCGGCCGCCTCAATGCCGCCATCGCGCGTGTCATCAAGAAGCTGGGCAGCAAATAGTTAGGCCCTTGACAAAACGCCTTGTCTAGGGTATAATAATAGGTG
>JAGVUD010000310.1 GCA_019136435.1 Armatimonadota bacterium
GTGGCAGATTCGTACGGGTTGGCATCTGCCAAAGCAAACGGGAGAACTTCGCTGAGATCGAACGGCTTGCCGATTGCTTCCCGGGAACGTCCCACATGATAACCCCGGCGCGCGAACGCACCTTCCCTGGTGGTCGCACGTACCAATGCAAGCCGCAGCATTGGTGGTATCTACCCAGCGCGGCATCCCGTAGCCTATTGGAGAAGTGCGGGTATCAGGGCAGGGAGTCGTTGCCCGGCATTGTCACTCACTTGTCCCACGAGGCGCGAGTGGCGATGCTAGATGCCATGATGCGAGCGGAAGGCGACAAGCGCAACGTCTTCTGCAACTCCGATCCGGCAGTCTTGGAGTGCGTTCAAATACTCTGTGCGCTAGAGGGCATCGCGACTGGCGGAGAGAGGCGGGGGCCATCTGTTACCTGCTTTCGCCTGAAGAAGACGCGACACCTAGCCGGGAACTTTCTCAACCTTAGTCCTGTTGAAGCGCAACCAGCATGGTGCCCCACCACCAAGTACGGCACCTGGGTTATGCGACAGAACGGGCGCGTCGTCATCACGGGCAATACCAAGGCGAAGCGGCGGGCGACACTGTCGCTGGTCGGCCTCGGCTGGCTGGACGAGACCGAGGTCGAGACGGTGCCCACCGCACAGCCGGCTGCCGAGTCGGCTGTCAAGGAGATCGAGGCCCCGAAGGCCCCTGGATTCGAAGGCTGGTCTCCTGCCGCGCGGAAACGGTTCTGGGCGCGGGCGGGGGAACTTGGTCTCACAGACACCATCGTCCACGCGGGATTTGGCGTCGATTCGATGAAGCAGTATCCGGGCACGATGGAGGAAGCGGCGGTCGTGCTGGAGGCCCTGGGCTACGCGACCAAGACTACCATCGGCGTGGACGGACTGGAGGAGGCGCTGGGGATGTCCGCCGCAGAGGCCGCTGCCGAGGGTTGGACGGCGCAGGACGTCCGTGACTGCGTGGACAGGTATATCGCCGAGCACGCTGGCGCAGAGGTGCAGATATGAGCGCCACGTGCCAGACATGCGGTGGCACGGGTTGGGTGAACGCGGGGTGGCTTGGCACCCCGCCCGACCCGAGCGAGAGGGAGCGCGGATGCCCGGACTGCGACGGGACGGGCATCATCGTGGAGCCTGATGACGAATACGCGCCGGCTGGCGCGACACTGGAACGCGAGGTCATCGAGGCGGCTGTGGCACACCGCTTGGCAGTATTGGCCTACGAGGAATGGCTTTCGCATCACGCGTGTACGACCGTGGCCGCGTGGGAGGAACAGGGGCGACGCTGGCAGCCGATTGCGGAGACCACGCATCGTCTGCGCGCCGCGGTAGACGATTTATTGCAGTATCGGGGGGAACATGACGGAAACGCCTGAGACGTGTGAGCACTGCACCTACTGGCGCACCGCCATCGGGCCTGAGCGGCGCATCTGCAAGCGGCTGGGCTACGTGACGGGGGCCACGGCGACGTGCGGCTGGTTCACGGAGGCGTTGCCGTTCGATGAGGAGCCGGAGGGGGACGATGAGTGACACCGCGCGACCGTGGGAAGTGGCACGTTCGGGCGCGAGCCAGACTCAGTGAACGCAGAACTGGAGACCGTCAGCCTAGACGGGATAACGCTCATCTTTCGATCTTTGCCGAGCATTGGATGCCGTTGGTATCTGGTCGCGGAATGCCCAATGTGCTCCTGGCACCGGGACTGGGAGATCGCCAGCCTCGTGGACTTGGGTCGCGCGCTTGCGGAAGAGGAGACCAGCCTTCGCGAGCATGATTGCGTATGCGCGAGGGAGGGCCTGCCGTTTGGCGAGGAGCGCGCGGGTGGCTGACACCGCACGACCGTGGGAGGTTGTGGTGGGACGCGACGGCAAGATCACCGTCCTCGGCGGCAAAGATGGCAGGAGCGTCGTGGCGCTCCTGCCTCCCGGTCACCTCGAAGACGCCTGGCTCATTGCGGCGGCGCCAGAACTGCTCGATGCCGCGACGCGCGCTGCCGCGGTGATCTCCTGCCCGGATATCGCGGAGGCCCTCGAAGAGGCCATGGCGCTCGCTGCGCCGATTCTGCCGCAGACGCGCACCAAGTTTGCGGTTGAAGGGACGACTGGCCGATGAAAACTTGGGTGAAACTCTACACGGAGATCACGCGCGATCCGAAGTGGCTGACGCTGGATTGGGAGCAACGCGGCATATGGTGTGCCGTGCTGGCCATGACCGGAGAGATAGATGATCGAGACGCTGACGGAGTAGAGACCGGCGCCTTGGACACCGTCGAATATACCGCCCTGCGCATCCGCTGCGATGTCGGCCTGTTTGCCAAGGCAGTGGCGGCGTTCACGGAGCGCGGCATGATCGAAGAGCGCGACGGCATCCTGTACCTGCCCAACTACGCTAGGTACCTGCCTGATAAAGGCAGGCCGCCATTTCCAGTGGCGCGATGGCGGTCAGAGGTGTTCGAGCGTGATGATTATAGGTGC
>JAGVUD010000235.1 GCA_019136435.1 Armatimonadota bacterium
GGCGCGGTGGCTAAACTGTGGCCGACCGGGGAGCGTACTGGGAAGGCTCGCCCGGCTTTTTTGACTCTCGGGAAGGACGACTCATAGTTGCTGCTCTTTGGAACGCAGAGAATCCTCGATAACGGCCATCTGGAGGTCGGGGGATGCGACGCTGTTGAGCTGGCGCGCGCGTTCGGCACGCCGCTCTATGTTGTGGATGAAGAACTTCTGCGCACGCGGATGCGCGAGTATCTTGCCGCCTTTCGGGGCCTGTACCCGAAGGTTGCCATCGCATTTGCGGGCAAGGCGTTTCTGTGCACCGCCATGGCCCGCATCGTGGAGCAGGAGGGCCTGAACCTGGACGTCGCCTCGGCGGGAGAGCTTCACACCGCGCTTGCGGCCCAGTTCCCGGCTGAGCGCATCTCGCTTCACGGCAACAACAAGAGCATCGCGGAGATAGAGTTGGCGCTCGACAGCGGCGTGGGCAGGATCATCGTTGACAACCTGCTGGAGCTCGAGCGAATCTCCGCCGCGGCTGGCGCGAGAGGCGTGGTTCCGCATCTGCTGATTCGATGCGCGCCCGGCATTGACCCCCACACCCACCGCCGCATACAGACCGGGCAGGACGATACGAAGTTCGGGCTCAACATCCGCAGCGGCGCGGCGATGGAGGCCATACGGAAGTGCCAGGACGACAGCGCGCTCCATTTCGCGGGGATTCACTGCCACATCGGGTCGCAGCTCATGGACGCTTCGTGCCACGAGCAGGCGATTGAGATTATGTGCGCGTTTCTGCACGAGATACGGGAGTCCACTGGCGTTGAGGTCGAGGAACTGAACCTGGGCGGCGGGCTCGGCATCCGCTATCTGGAAGAGCAGAACCCCGTTTCGGTGGAGGAGTACGCGCGCGCGATTGTGACTGCTGTGCGCGGCGGGCTTGCGCGGTACGGCTTGAAGGAGCCCATGCTTGGGCAGGAGCCGGGGCGCTCCATCGCCGGGCAGGCGGGTTTGACGCTGTATGAGATCGGCGCGGTGAAAAAAGTGCCGATTTCGGAAGCTCCCGGCTACCGCAGCTACGTTAACATTGATGGCGGTATGTCGGACAACCCGAGGCCGCAGCTTTACGACGCGGTTTACCACGCCTTTGTGGCGAACAGGGCCAATGAGCCCGCGGACACGAGCGTGCGCGTTGCGGGCAAGCACTGCGAGACGGACATCCTGATTCAGGAGACCCGGATACAGGCGCCGGAGACCGGCGACATTCTGGCGGTGCAGGGCACGGGCGCGTACAACTACGCGATGGCGAGCAACTACAATCGCATTCCGCGCCCGGCGGTGGTGCTGGCGCGGGACGGTTCGGCCGACCTGATCGTAAGGCGCGAAACCCTCGACGACCTGATCGCTCAGGACATCATTCCCGAACGTCTGGCAAAGACACCCGCCGGGAACACCAATTGAGCTTCGACCCATACTACTTCGTAGTCACGCTTTTCGCGGTGGTTATCTCGATAACCATCCACGAGTTCGCGCACGCCGCGGCGGCCGTCGCCGCCGGTGACGAGACCCCCCGCCTTTCGGGCCGTATCTCGCTGAACCCGCTCGATCATTTCGACCCCGTGGGGTTCACGATGATCGTCATTATGGTGTTTGCCGGTTTCGGGATCGGCTGGGGCAAGCCCGTGCCGGTGAACCCGTACAACTTCCGGCGGCCGCGCTGGGACGACATCAGAGTCTCGGCGTTCGGTCCGCTGTCTAACATTGCGCTTGCGGTGGTCTCGGCAATGGCGCTGCGATTTGCGGGCCCTATGCTCGGAGATGGCCTGCAGTTCCTGCTGAACACGCTGGTCTGGGTGAACATCGGGCTGGCTGTCTTCAACCTTATCCCGCTTCCGCCCCTGGATGGTTCGCACATCATGGCGGGGCTTCTGCCCGCCGAACAGGCGCGCAAATACGCTCAGTTCGCCGGCCAGTGGGGCGTTGCGATACTGCTTTTTCTTCTGCTGACCGGCGGACTGCGCTTCATTATCGGTCCCCCGATCTACGCGCTTCAACGGCTGTTGCTCGGGTAGAAGCTCAGCGCATCTGGAACTGCTCCCAGTCGAGCACCTCGCTGAGAGGCTTCTTGGGAGCGTTCGAGGTCTTCTCGGCCCATCCGATGGCAGCCAGCGCCACCAGGTTGAAGTTATCCGGCGCGCCGATCAGCTTTGCGAGCAGCGGGGCGTAGGGCTTCTTGTCCGCGCACACCCAGCAGCTTCCGAGCCCGTGCGCGTGCGCGGCGAGCAGGATGTTCTGCATCGCGTTGCTGCCGTCCTCGAGGTAGAGCTTCACGTTCTCGCACAGAACCGCCACGCACACCGGAGCGTCTTTGATGAACTTGCCATACTCCGCGATGCGGGCGATCTCAGCCCGTTTCGCGGGGTCGGTGACCACCACGAACCGCCAGGGCTGCACGTTGTTGCCCGTGGCGGCAAGCCTTCCGCAGTCAATGATGTCCTCGATGACCTCCCTGGGAACGGGGTCCGTGCGGTAGCTGCGCGTGCTGCGGCGTGTCTTCAGACATTCGATTGCTTCCATTGAACGGGTCCTTTCCTGCTGATCAGGTCTTCTTCTTCTCGCTGCGTTTTGCTTTGAGGTACTCGTCTATGGCGATGGACGCGCGGCGCCCGGCGCCCATTGCGGTAATGACCGTTGCAGCGCCGGTGACCGCGTCTCCCCCGGCGTACACTCCCGGAATGGAGGTCGCGCCGGTCTGCTCATCGGTTATGATACCACCCCACTTCTCGACCGCCAGGCCCTCGGTGGTCGAGCGAATGAGAGGGTTGGGCGACTGCCCGACGGCGATGATGGCGGTATCCAGCTCGAGTTCGAACTCACTTCCCGCCACGGGAACCGGCCTCCTGCGTCCCGATTTGTCGGGCTCGCCCAGTTCCATCCGCTGACAGACGGCGCGCACCAGCCAGCCGTTTTCGTTGCCCACGAACCGGACGGGATTGGTGAGAAGCTCGAATAGCACGCCTTCCTGCCCGGCGTGCTCAATCTCCTCGGCGCGGGCGGGCATCTCGGCGCGCGAGCGGCGATAGACGATGCGCACCTCCGACGCCCCGAGCCGCAGCGCCGTCCGGGCCGAGTCCATGGCGGTGTTTCCCGCGCCGAACACAGCGACTTTGTGCGGCTTCTTGATGGGCGTGCCCTCGAGCGGAAATTGCCTCGCCTTCATAAGGTTGACGCGCGTAAGAAACTCGTTGGCGGCGTACACTCCGTTCAGGGTTTCGCCCGGAATATTCAGGAATGTGGGATAGCCCGCGCCCGAGCCGATGAACACCGCGTCGAAGCCGCTCTCGAGAAGCTGCGGGATAGTGAGAGTGCGCCCGACGACGGCGTTGGTGAGAAACTCGACGCCCATCTCGCGAATGCCCGCGATCTCGCGGTCGAGAATTTCGCGCGGGAGGCGGAACTCGGGGATGCCGTAACGAAGCACCCCGCCCAGCTCGTGCAGGGCTTCGAGGACAGTGACACGGTAACCGAGCGCGGCAAGGTCTCCCGCCGCGGTGAGTCCCGCGGGACCGGAGCCGATGATCGCCACTTTCTGTGCTCCGCGCCGGGGACGCCGCCCGCGCCGCGTTACGGTCTGATTGCGGGCCGCCCAGTCCGCGGCGAAACGCTCGAGACGTCCGATGGCGACCGGCCCGCCCAGTTTTGCCATTACGCAGAACTTCTCGCACTGCTCTTCCTGCGGGCAGACCCGTCCGCAGACGGCCGCCAGGGCATTGGCGCGGGATATCTCCTCGGCCGCCGCCCCGTAGTTCTTCTCGGCGATGAGTTTGACGAAGGCGGGAATATCAATGTTGACCGGGCAGCCACGCACGCAGGGCTTGTTCTTGCAGGCCAGGCAGCGGGAGGCCTCGGTCAGGGCCATCTCTTCGGTGTAGCCCAGGGCAACTTCGGAGAAGTTCTTTGCCCGCTCTTTTGGGTTCTGCTCGGGCATGGGGGTGCGCGGGACTTTAGGCTTCGGCATCTTTCCCCTCACGCTCAAGAGCCGCCTGCAGAGCGAACTGCTCTTCGTCTTTGTAGATCGCCTTCCGGGCCTTGAGAGTGTCCCAGTCCACCAGATGCCCGTCGAACTCCGGGCCGTCCACGCAGGTGAACTTCGCCTCACCTCCCACCAGAACGCGGCATCCTCCGCACATCCCCGTTCCGTCCACCATCACCGGGTCGAGGCTGACGATTGTCTTGATGCCGTGCTCTTTGGTGAGCTTGCAGACGAAGAACATCATCGGAAGCGGCCCGATGGCGTAAGCGCGGTGCACGGGCTCGCGGGCGATGAGCTCCGCAAGCGCATCGGTCACGAGGCCCTTGCCTCCGTACGAGCCGTCATCGGTCATCACGAGCACGTCGTCGCACGCTTCGCGCATGTCCTTCTCCAGAAGTACCAGTTCCCTGGTCCGGGCGCCGATGATGCCCACGACCCTGTTGCCGGCCTGACGCAGAGCGCGGGCTATTGGCAGCATCACCGCGATTCCCACTCCGCCGCCGACGCAAGCGACCGTCCCGAACTCCGCTATCTCGCTGGGAGTGCCGAGCGGTCCGGCGAGGTCGTGAACATAGTCGCCGCGCTTCAGCTTCGCCAGTTCGCGGGTGGTTACGCCGGACTCCTGAAAGACGATGGTGACCGTGCCCTCTGCGAGGTCCGCGTTGGAGATGGTGAGCGGAATTCGCTCGGAATGCTCGCCCGGGCGCAACAGCATAAACTGCCCCGGTTTTGCGTTGGCCGCGACGAGCGGCGCATGGATAGCCATGCGCACAACGTTAGCCGCAAGCCTGCGCTTTCGAAGTACGCGAAAACGGAAGCTGGAGCGCGCTACGGCGTGCTGCAGCCTGCAAGAATGATTGTGTCCGGTGATCCAGTCACCCGCGTCTTTGTTCGTGCCGCGGTTCATGGCTCCTGTCTTTCCCGGCGGCGCCATTGCCGCTGCATGAATGTTGTGCGAAGAGGGGCGAAGGGTTATTCCTGCTGCCGCGGTATTCTGACATAGACACCGCTCGCCTCGGCCATCACGTTTCCGTCCGGGTCCTTGAGGTGGGCCTGGCAATTGACGAAACGCGCGCGCTCGGACTCGACCCAGGCTTCCACGAGCAGCGTGACGCCGGCCTCCGCCGGCTTGCGCAGGCGCATGCTGAAATTGCCTGTGAGCACGGGGGCGCCCTGATCCCACAGGACACGTGCCATCGCTTCGTCGAGCACGGTCGCCAGAATTCCTCCGTGCGTAATGCCCGCATAGCCCTGATGGTCGGGCAGCGGAACAAACAGCGCCTTCGCCCTGCCATCTTCCAGCCTGAAGTCCAGATGCAGACCTATCGGGTTGTCGGGGCCGCAGGCGAAACAGCGCCGGTTGTCAGTCAGTTCGATGCTCTTCACTGTGGGGATTATACCGGAATAGAGGCGGCGGTGTGAAGCCGCCCGCCAGGAGAGACACCCCGCAGCCACGGGCGCGAAGTGGTAGAATGCGATTCGTGACACCTTCGGAACAACAGGATGCCGCCAGCCGCGCCGTGGAGGAGCTTCTCGGTGAGTTCGCCGCGCATCTGCGCCAGCTCGGACGCAGCGAGCACACGGTGCGCAACTATCTGGCCGACCTGCGCAGCGTCTTCGGCGCGATTGGCCCGAAGGACGCCTTCGACCTGAGCGCAATAGACCGCGCGGCGGTGCGCAAGTGGCTGATGGGCATGCGGATGCAGCGCCGGTCGCCCGCCACCATCGGCAGGCGCCTCGCGGCGCTTCGGGCGCTGTTCCGGTGGGCGCTCAGCAAGGGGCGCATTCAGGAAGCCCCTCCGCTCGACGGGCTGAGCCCCGGCCGCTACCACCGCCTGCCGAAGTTCCTCTCGCAGACGGAAGCTGCGGCGATGCTGGACGAACAGACGCCCGAGACCCCCGCGAACCTGCGGGACCTCGCGATTCTGGAGCTTCTGTACGCGACCGGGCTGCGTGTTTCGGAACTCGCCGGGCTGGATGTCGAGGACGCGGAAAACGGGCGCGTGCTTCGCGTTATCGGCAAGGGCGACAAGGAGCGGATCGTGCTGATGGGCAAGGCGGCGCGGGAAACGGTGGCCGCGTATCTGAAGCACGGACGGCCGCGCCTGAAGCCGCGGCAGGACGAGCGGGCGCTGTTTCTGAACAGGCAGGGAGGGCGGCTCACCGACCGCAGCATCAGGCGCATGGTGGACGCCGCGGCGAAGGGTCACACGAATTTCGCGCACGTGGGGCCGCACGCTCTTCGGCACAGCTTCGCGACACACCTGCTCGAGAACGGCGCCGACCTGCGCACCGTGCAGGAGCTTCTGGGACACGAGAGCCTGAGTTCCACGCAAGTTTACACGCACGTTACCCGCGATCATCTGAAAGAGGTTTACCGCTCCGCGCACCCGCGCGCCAAGCTGGGAAAGAAAGGGCCGCAGCAGAAGTGAAGACACGCTCCACGACAATACTGGCCGTCCGCAAGGACGGGCATGTGGCGGTGGCCGGAGACGGCCAGGTCACGATGAACGACAGCATCATCAAAGCGCGCGCGAAGAAGGTGCGCCGAATCTATCACGACGAGGTGATCGTGGGGTTCGCGGGATCGGCGGCGGATGCGCAGGCGCTGTCGGACCGGTTCGAGTCGAAGATCGAGGAGTCGCACGGCAATCTGAGGCGCGCGGTGATCGAGTTCGCGAAGGACTGGCGCACGGACAGGCTTCTGCGGCGGCTGGAGGCGCTGATGATCGTGGCCGGCGGAGAGTGGCTGCTGGTGATCTCGGGAAACGGGGACATCATCGAGCCCGACGACAGCATCGCCGCCATTGGTTCGGGGGCGGGCTACGCTCAGGCTGCGGCACGGGCGCTGGCGCAGAACACCGATCTGAGCGCGCGCGAGATCGTCGAGAAGGCGATGGCCATCGCGTCGGAAATCTGCGTCTATACGAATTCGAACATTACCATCGAGGAGATACGGCCAGGCCAGTCATGAGCAAGGTTTTCGAAGTCAACCCGGACGGCGAAGCGTCGGCGGTGCCCGCGGTCGAAGAGCAGCCGGCGGCATCGGATCTGACGCCCCGGCAGATCGTCGAGGAGCTGGACAGATACATCGTGGGTCAGGACGCGGCAAAGCGGGCGGTGGCCATTGCCCTGCGCAACCGGACGCGGCGCCTGCGGCTGCCGGATGACGTGCGCGAGGAGATCATCCCGAAGAATATTCTGATGATCGGCCCGACGGGCGTGGGCAAGACGGAGATCGCGCGCAGGCTGGCGGCGCTCGCGAATGCCCCGTTCGTGAAGGTGGAGGCGACGAAGTTCACCGAGGTCGGCTATGTGGGGCGCGACGTGGACTCGATGGTGCGCGACCTGGCGCAGATCGCCTACCGCATGGTGGAGAACGAAGAGGTGGCGACCGTGCAGGCCAAGGCCGAAGAGGCGGCGCTCGAGCGCGTGCTCGACCTGCTTCAGCCGGCGGCGCGCCCGGGCAGGGGTCACTCGGTGGAACGCTTCGCCGCCGCCATGGGCGAGTGGCTTTCGAAGCAGTCGCCGGACGCCGAAGAGCTGCACCCGCCGCGTGAGGTTCTGGAGGCAGGCG
>JAGVUD010000097.1 GCA_019136435.1 Armatimonadota bacterium
GCCGGAACCGGATGGGTGCTGAATCCAGTTCAGCATGACGTATTTCCCCCCGCCGCCACGTCATTCCGGGCTTGACCCGGAACCCACGGGCCGGAACCGGATGGGTGCTGAATCAAGTTCAGCATGACGTATTTCCCCCCGCCCCCACGTCATTCCGGCTTGACCCGGAACCCACGGGCCGGAACCGGATGGGTGCTGAATCAAGTTCCGCATGACGTTTTCCCCCGCCCCCACGTCATTCCGGGCTTGACCCGCAAGCCCAGTCCGGATGGGCGGCGATGGTATAATCCCGCAGGCCTTCCATGACAAATCCCGTGCGTGAAGAACTGCTGCACATCTTGAGACCGGACAAGAACAACACCGCCGACCCCTGCCTCAGGGCGCTGGTTCTGGCGGTACTACTGGCCGCGCTGACGGCAGGCTCCGCCCGCGCGGCGGCCAGCGGACACAACCTGAAACTCCTCGAGCGCTCATACTGGCTGCATGCTTCTCTCGGCGCCAGCATGGTGAAGGGCTACTGGGCGCCGGAGGCCCCGGCTCAGCCAGCCGCGACGACCGCCGAGGTCGCAAAGGCCGCCCGCGTGCTTGTTGAGACCTACAACGCCAACCGCCTCTATCTGATTTATCACCGCGAGGTCTCCCTTCCGGAGTTCGGGCGGCTGCTGCGCGACTGGCGGTCGGCGTGCCCGGCCGGGGTTGACCTTGTGCCGGCGCTCGTGCTGAGGATGTACGACCCCGCCGGGACGCCGGTCTTCACGGCTGATGAGGCGCGGGAGGTCTGCCGCGTCTCCCGCGAGGCAGGGTGCCACAGGATTGCTGTCTACGACGTGATGCCGTCGAGAGACCAGGGTCCGGCGCTCGCGGTTCTTGCGGGCGAGTTTCCGGGGCGCGTCATCCGCGTCGGCATTCAGCCGGAGGAGGAGATCAGCGGGCCTTTCTCGGCGGCGGTGCAGGACACATGGAGCGGGCTGTCCGCCGGACGCTCGCACGCCGACTGGCGGCGGCCGGGATTCGGGGCGGAAGTGCTTCGCCGGTGGGTGCGCGCGCGCAATGCGCAGGCGCGTCCGGTGGCGTGGGATCTGGTAGCGGTGGCGTGGGACTACGCGCCGGCACCGCACGGCGAGTATCCGGGCTACGATGACGCGGCGAAGAACCGCCCGCTGCCCGCGGGCAGGAATGCCCTTGCCCTTGCGCTCGTGCTGCAGGAGGCGCGAAGCGGGGTTCTGCGGGGATTCAGCAGCGACCTTCTGATAGTCGAGGCGAACGCGCGGCACCGGAAGCGGGACGGCCCGGCGGGCGCCCTCTACGCCGCGCTAAAGACCGGGCGGCCATATCGCGGCACGTTCAGCAATCCGCTTGACGAGATCGCCGGTCTGTTCCGGCGCCTGAAGGAGGGGCGGGCGCCCTGATCAGGGGCGCGGCGTACCCTCACCAACGCCTCACTCCGGGCTTGACCCGGACTCCAGATTGACCTCCCACACGATGTCCCCTTCCTCGCGTTGCTTGCCCGGCTTGCCGCCGTCGTCGCGAAGGTTCTGGCCGATGCTCCACATCCGGTAGCCGCCGGACGTCTTCTGATAGCGCATCGGCTTGCCCGAGAACGGGTCTTCGAGGCGGATGGTCGGATCTGTGACGCGCAGATCTTCGAGCGCCTTCGGGAGGCCGCCGTGCTGGCGGCGGTACAGCTCGAGGTCTATGGCGATGATGGCCTGGTTCAAGTCTGCGATGGTGGTGTCGCGCGAAGACGCAGCCATTCCCCACCAGGGACTCAGCGTGGCAACGAAGAAATTGGTCAACCCGTATTCGACATCGTCCAGCCTCTTCAGATCTTCGGGTTTGATATTGCGGTAAGGAACGCGGCTCTGGGACAGAACCCACTGCGCGTGCCTGAGGTATTTGAGCTTGCTCATGTGCAGCCACGCGCCCGTCATAATACTTCCTGTTGTTGGAAAGCGCTGACCATTCGCTGCCCCGGAGGCGTCCCCGGTCAGTTCCCGCGCGAACTGCTCGCACTCAACGATTCACATCACCCGCTCGCCCAGCGACCCTGTCCGCACCGAGTCTGCGAGGTCAATCTCCTTCAACTGCTCAGACAGCCCGGCCAGGTTTGCATCGGGCGGCCGGTGACGAGCAACAATCGCCCGTAGAGTGCGGGTACCGTTCTGCAGCATGCCGTATCGGCACAACTGGCTGATCATGCCCGGTTCCCGGGCAAGGCTCTGAGCCGCGTCAAACTGAAGGGACAGCAGTTCCATGGCATCGCCCTGCCGCCCCTGCTCCGAATGCCTTACAGCCTCCGCCAGCAAGACATAGCTCATGCGCCTCAGAAGCGACGCATGCGTGAAGCTGGCATCCATGCCGGATTCCCAGTCAACAGGAAACCTGCAGAGTGGCCGCCGCAGGGCCTCACGCACGAGGGGTATCCGCCACCGCTGCGGGCCCACAATGGCGCCCGCCTGGCGTGCCGCCTCGGGGCCTGTCAGGGCGCCGGATGCGATATCTATCAGACGTTCAGTGTCGTCTCTGGTGAGTTGGTCGTCCAGCTTCCGCAGAGCCTCCAGAATCATCGGGGCGGCGTTCTGGCTTTCAGGGATGGGCGGTTTGCGAAGGTCGGCCGGGGTCACGGGTTCACCCCGCCTGCGAATCTCGCCGAGCTCGCGGCTGTATTGCCACTGCCAGCAGGCGTGTAGTGCATAGAAGACGCACCCTGTGACCAACAGATAGGTTACCAGCGTCCCGATCAGCACCAGGACGATCTGCGCGGGAGTCTGCTTCGGCCGGTTCTGCGGCTTCTTCTGTCGGAGCACCCTGAAACCTGAGCCCTTACGGCCCTGTTGCCCTACGGCAGTACAGCCCCATGGAACCCCGGCCTAGAACGCCGTAATGCTCCTCAGCACGCCGAAGCGCTCTTCGATCTGCTCACGGGTCAGCGCGGCCAGGCGGCGCAGGCTGAAGTCCTCCACGTCGAACGACGCCACCGTTGTCCCGTATATGATCGCCATGCGGATGTTCGGCTCACTCACATCGTCCGTGCTCGCCAGATACCCCACGAGAGCCCCCGCGAACGAGTCCCCCGCGCCGGTCGGGTCAACGAGCTTCCGGATCGGGAACGAAGGCGCGGCGAACAGGCTGTCCTTGCTGAACAGAAGCGCCCCGTGCTCGCCCTTCTTGACCAGCACATAGCGCGGCCCGAGCGCCAGAATGTCCTCCGCGGCGTCAATCAGCAGCTTGCGCCCCGTGAGCATCCTCGCCTCGGCGTCGTTCATCAGCGCGAGAGTGACGCGCCCCAGCACCTTGAGGAGCTGCTCCTTCTTGCCCGTAATCCAGAAGTTCATCGTGTCCGCCGCCACGAACTTCGGGCTCTCCATCTGGTCGAGCACTTCGAGCTGAAGCTCCGGGTCTATGTTCGCAAGGAAGACGTACGGGAGCTTGCAATGCGACGCGGGCAGAACGGGCCGGAAATCGGCGAAAACGTTCAGGTCCGTGGCGTGCGTGATGGCCTGGTTCGGGTCCTCGCCGTACTCCCCGGCCCAGAAGAATGTCTCGCCCTCGCGCACCTCCAGCGCCGAGAGGTCTATCCCGCGCGACTCGAAGAGCGCGACGTTTTCCGGCGGGAAATCCCTGCCCACAACCCCGACCATCGAGACCGGGGCGAAGAAGCTCGCGGCGACGGACGAGTAGCTGGCCGCGCCTCCGAGCACGCGGTCCACACTCCCGTGCGGAGTGCTGACGGCGTCGAGCCCGACGCTTCCGACGATAAGCACCCGGTTGTTGTCTGTTGTCATGTCTCTCCTAGTCTGAACGCGCCCGCCTGCGCCGTATGCTGTCGGCGATGAGCAGGCCGGCGAACACCGGCAGCATCAGCATTTTGCGGGACGACTTGCGCGGCGCGCAGGCAAATCGGTACAGCCACTCCAGCCCGTGCTTCTGATAGAACTCGGGCGCCCGGCGCACCGCGCCGCTCAAAACATCGAACGACCCTCCGACGCCCATCGCCACCTTCGCGCCGAGCCGTTCGCGATGCCGCCAGAACCATTTCTCCTGCTTCGGCATTCCCATCGCGACCAGCAGCACATCCGGGCTCGCCTGCCGAACCTGGCTGACCACCTCGTCGTCGTCCGTGAAGTAGCCGTCGCGGACTCCCGCCACCTTCAGGTCCGGAAACTGGCGCTTCAGGTTCTCCACGGCAGCTTCGGCCACCCCCGGCGCCGCGCCCAGGAAGAAGAGCGACCAGCCCCGGCCCGCGGCCTCCCTCGCGATATCCACAATCAGGTCGCAGCCGCTGCAGCGCTCCGGCACGGGACGTCCGGCCGCCTTGAGCGCACGGACCACCCCCGCGCCGTCCGCCGTCACGAGCGAAGCCTGCTGCAGTATCTCGCCGAACTCGGCGTCGCGCCGGGCGATGATGAGGGCCGAGGCGTCCGCGGTGACAACCAGATGCGGCCCGCCGCTTTCGATGAACTCGCCGACGCGCCGCACGGCCTCGGCGCGTGTCACCGGATCAACCAGCGCGCCGAGCACCCGGACGGGGTCTCTCATCTTTACTGTGCGCTCCCCGTGCCCGGCCGTCCGATCAGGTCCCGAGCTGCCAGGAGTTCAGATACTCTTCCTGCTCGGGGGTCAGCACGTCAATCCGGACGCCCATTGCGTGCAGCTTCAGCCGCGCGACCTCTTTGTCGAGATGCTCCGGCGGGCTGTACACCTTGCGCTCGAGCGACTTGCCGTTTGCGACCATCCACTCGCTCGCGAGCGCCTGGTTGGCGAAGCTCATATCCATAACCGCGGACGGGTGCCCTTCCGCGGCCGCGAGGTTCACAAGCCTGCCCTCGCCAAGCACGTAAATCCGGTTGCCACTCGGGACAGTGAACTCCTCGACGAACTCGCGCACCTGACGCCGCGCAGTGCAGACCTTCGCGAGTCCGGGAAGGTCCAGTTCCACGTCGAAGTGCCCGGAGTTCGCGACGATTGCGCCGTCCTTCATCGCGACAAAATGCTCCGGCCGGATGACGTGGATGTCGCCGGTGAGCGTGCAGAAGAAGTCGCCAATCTTGACCGCCTCGGCCATCGGCATCACGCGGAACCCGTCGAGTGAGGCCTCAATGGCCTTGGTGGCGTCCACCTCGGTAACGACGACGTCCGCGCCCATGCCCCGCGCGCGCATCGCCAGCCCGCGGCCGCACCAGCCGTAACCCGCGACGACGAACACCTTGCCGGCCACCAGCCGGTTCGTGGCGCGGATCATTCCGTCAATCGTGCTCTGTCCGGTGCCGTAGCGGTTGTCGAAAAGATGCTTCGTGTCCGCGTCGTTGACGGCGACTATGGGGTAGAGCAGCACACCCTCGCGCTCCATGCTGCGAAGACGGATTACGCCCGTTGTCGTCTCCTCGGTACCGCCGATGATGTTCTCGACCAGGTCTGTGCGCTCCTTGTGGATCACGCCGACCGTGTCCGCGCCGTCGTCCATGGTGATATGCGGCTTCGCGTCGAGCACGGCGTTAATGTGCTTGTAGTAGGTGTCGTTGTCCTCGCCCTTGATGGCGAAAACCGGGATATCGTGATGCACCACGAGATGCGCCGCCGAGTCGTCCTGCGTGGAGAGCGGGTTGGATGCGCAAACATAAACGTCCGCGCCGCCTGCCTTCAGGGTGATGGCCAGGTTGGCAGTCTCGCTCGTCACATGCAGGCAGGCCGCCAGGCGTATGCCCTTGAGCGGCTTCTCTTTCTCGAACCGTTCCCGGATGAGCGCGAGAACCGGCATTTCGTGCGCGGCGTATTCCACGCGCAGTTTGCCGCGGTCGGCGAGCGCGAGGTCCTTAACGTCGTTTTGGGTCATAGTCATTGCCACGGTGAGTAGATCCTCCTCGAAATCGGACGCATTGTAGCGCAAGCAGGCCCGCCGCGCCAGTTGGGGCACGAGCGATCGCGGGCAAGCCCGGCTTGCCCGCGATCAATCACTGCAAGGGCATCCGTCTATTCGAGCGGCAGGATGTCAGTCATGGACCTCGGCCACAGGACGCGCACGTTGAGGCGCTCGCCGAGGGGACCCTCCACCACCATGCACCGCATCACGCCGGTGACAAGGTACATCTGCGGCCATGGCTCGGGCAGTTCGCCTCCGGCGGCGCTCAGGTCAACCCGTACGCCCACCTCCTGCCCATCGTTGAGGCAGGATCCGTCGTCGAGCCAGATCTCACGCATGCCGCCCTGTCCGCCGTCCCTCGGCTTGCCGAACGTCGTCACCAGCCGTCCGGCCGTGTTGAGGCCGTACGAAGGCTTCGCTACGGGAGTTGTGACATCGTCGTACACCAGCTGCTGGAGGCCGTAGTCGCCGCCGCCCAGTGTCTTGCCCGAGCCCCGGTACGCCGGGACCGCCATCAAGGCCAATGGTCTCAAGAGCACTGCACCTGCAGCCACGATGAGTTCCTGCTCGTGCGGCGGGTCGTTGTATGCCAGAGTTCCCGTGATATCCACCACCTGTCCCTGACTAAGCGGCAGGGCCATCTCCGGGAAGCGCACAGCGATGCCCAGACCGCCCTCGGGCCAGCCGAACAGGGGCGCGTCCTGAACAAAGAACAGCCGCTGATCCTCGAACACCGCAGTCACCACCTTGCCGATGAGCGAGACCTTCTGCCCGATGCCGTACATCGTCTTTGCCTGCCCGATGCTCGTGTTGGTCGTGACCTCCCCGAGGAGCACATACAGCGATATAACCATGTCCGCATTGCGAGCGCGAACTATGAAGCTGTAAGTCACTCCGGGCTCGAGGCCGCCCAGCGTCCAACTCATCGCCGTGCTCCATCCGGAACTCTTGTGGGTCGTCACTTCGATGCATTCGTACTCGGTGCCGGCGGGGTTGCCGTTCGAGCCCCAGTTGGCCTGTATGCCCTGACAACTGACCGGGTTGTAAGCGAGCGGTGCGGGCGGCGCCGCAAGGGTTCGGACCCTGGCCCCAACGGGCGCCGTGGGCGTTTCGACACCGTCGCCGTTGCGGGCTTTCACGTCAAAGATATACTCCGTGTTCGGGGTCAGCCCGGTGGCTGTGTCCGTCGTCGTCTTGATCCATTCGTCAATGCCGCCGCTGCCGCCCGGCGTCGGCGACGTGAACTTGACGCCCGACTGGGCTTCGGCGAGGTTCGGGAAGCTGCCCGTGGCGGACAGGTTCACCTCCGTAGATTTCACAAGCGTCGCAACGGCGCCGGTGGGCCTGGGCATAAGAGTATAGGCGTTCGCCGACGTGGAGTAAGCCGTCTCGTTCGGCGTCGAGTACGAATCCCGCGCCTTCACGCGATACGCATACCGGGTGTTCGGCTGCAGAACCGAGTCCGTGTAAGCCGTGGACGCGATCCATCCGGAACTGCTGCCGCCCGTGTTCCCGCTGGTCTCTTGGACATAGTAGGACACGGGCGGGCTGTCCACGTCGGTCGCGGTTGTGGCGGTCATGGAGATGGACGAGGTGCTGTCCGCCCACGGCGGAGTGGCCCAGGTCATCGGGTCGGGCGATGGCGGCGTGGTGTCCGGGAAAGACACCAGCACGGTGGTGGGTACGCCGCTGACGTCGTTCTG
>JAGVUD010000479.1 GCA_019136435.1 Armatimonadota bacterium
AACTGATTACTCCTGCGTAGGCGGGTCAGGTGACTCGGCCCGCTCATAGACATACTCGCGGCCCGTACGCGGAGCAAGCGTCAGCGCGCCCATCTTCCGCAGGCAGTAGGCCGCCTTCTGACCCAGCTTGCGCGAGACGCCAGCCGCCGCCGCAATGTCCCGGCATGTGAACTGCCGCGGCAGGCTTTCCGGCAGAAGCCGCGCCAGATCGTCCGGCGTCTCAAACAGCCTTCTGTCAACCACCTCCAGAAGCCTGCGGTCCAGAATGCTCGTTCCCTGGCGCCGCCAGCTTCCCTTGCCGTCCCGGCAGCGAATCTCCTCCTCGCGCGTCAGAAGCACTTCCAGCGCGAAGCCCGGGTGACAGACATTAGGCGATATCGAGACGAGCTCGTCGAAGACATCGAACCAACCGCCGTGTTTCGGCGACCGTCGCCGCCGGACCAACTCGCCATCCGTCGTGATATGCGCGATCCAGCGCTCCACGGCAATCGGATACACCACGCGCAGCCTGTAGCCTTCCAGCAGCGCCCGCAGCTTCGCCTTCATCGCGCCCAGGTTGCGCGTCTGAATCTCGATGATCAGGCCGTCCCGCAAAATGTCCGCGACGAAACCCGCCACGCCGGCTTCGGCAACATCGCCCGGCTGCAGATACCACTGACGGATTGCCGCGTGCAGCGAGCGCTCGTTGTATGTCCCGATGCCAGGCTGTTGCGCTGGCGCGCTGCCTGCGGCCGTCACTTCAGCCGTACCGTCACCTCCCCGCCCTCGGCATCCCCGATCCGCAGGGTGCCCTTGGCCGTCCTGCCGCCCTCGGAGACTTCGATTCTGTACTCGCCCTTAAAGCCCCGGAAATCGAACTCGCCTGTTGGCGACGTCCTGCCCGATGCATTTGTCCGCCATTCCCTGTTGATCAGCGAGTCCAGCTCCCGGTAGGCCGGCTTCAGCGTCCAGTCCTTCGATATGATACCGCCCTGATCGAACCACGACGACCCGTCCCACATCGCCCACAGCGTAATCGCCCGGACCTGCGGGTGGCTGAAGGCGAGGGTATAGAGATAGCGGTAGTACCGGCCCTGCGTCTCCGGAGTCCAGTTGCCTTTCATAAGCTCCGACTCCACCTGCGCGCCGTTCGAGGGCATGATGATCTCCGTCAGATGGATGTCCCTGCGCGCCTCGCCCAACTTGTCCAGCATCGCGAAAACCTGTTGTGGCGTTGCGATGCGCGGCGGTTCGTGATGCTGTTCGCCGATGGCGCCGATTGGGGCTCCTCTGGCAATGAGATCGCTTGCGTGCTTCGAGAATGCGTCCGCCTCCCCCCACTGACTTCCGAACTCGTTGACCAGCAGAAGCGCGTCCGGGTTCGCCTCCTGGGCCCACTTCAGCGCCCTGACCTCGTAGTCCGCGCCCATCTTCTCCTCGAACCAGCGCAAATGCAGCGGCTCGTTGATCACGTCCCAGATGTCGATCTTCCCCTTGTAGCGGGCGACCATTTCCCGGACCCGCTTCTCGGTCTTCCGCGCAATCTCTTCCGGCGGGTACTTCTGCAGCCAGTCCGGGAATCCGCCATTGCTCGTGCCCCACACGAGCGTATGCCCCTTGATCCTGATGCCGTGCTTCCGACACCACGCCACAAAGTTGTCGGCCATCGTGTAGTCCGGACTGCCCTCCGTGCGCTCCAGATACCGCCACTTCAGCATGTTCTCCGTCGTCGCGTAGTTGAACAGCTTCACGAAGTGCTTCTCGAACTTCGCCCAGTCCTGCGGGTTTGGCTCTTTCTTCGAGATGTCCCACGATGGAAACGCGCAGCCGAACAGGAAATCGTGCGAGGTCTGACGCGCCCTGACCCTTGCTCCGGCGACGGGCTCTCCGGCGGCATCCACGACCTTTACCGTCGCCTTGCCCTTCCGGCAGCGTTCGATGCCCTCAGCCGCCCTCCGGGCATATTCGGCCGGAATCTCGAAGCCGAAGTCCATCTTCACCTCCTGCCCGCCCGAAAGGCGCGCGGTCTGAACCGGGCCGGCGCTCTTTGCCGGAGCGCCGCCGGCTGCCGCCGCCATTGTGCAAGACCCGAGAAGAACCGCCGTCGCAATCAGGTATCTCACAGATCACCTCGTTTCGAGTGAAAGAAGAGAGGCGGATCGCCGCGCGAGCGCTCAGCTGCCCTTGACGAGCCGCCCGAACAGCTCCTCGTACCGGCCCGTGATCACGTCCCACGAGTACTCGGTCCGCACCCGCTCGCGCGCCTTGCCGCGCAACGCTTCTACCTCCTCGGGATGGTCGAGCGTCCACTGCAGCGCTTCAGCAAGCGACTCCGCGCCTTCGCGCCCTTTGTACGATATCCCCGCGTCGCCTATCGTCTCGAGGTTTGTCGGGATGTCGTTCACGATAACGCAGTTGCCGAACGCCATCGCCTCGACGAGCGCCGGATGCGTGCCGCCCACCTCGCTCGTGAGACAGTGAACGTACGCGTGGCTGCCAAGCTCGCGGTAGCCGTCGCCGAACACATACCCCGTGAAGATCACGTTCGGATTGTCCGTCGCCTTCAACGACGCGATGTAGCTCTCGGCGTAAGGCGCGTCGCCCACAACCACGCACTTCTTGTCCGTCTTCAGCTTCTCGAACGCCCGCACCAGATGGTCCGCGCAGTTCTCCGGAACCAGCCGGCCCACGAACAGGAAGTAGTCGCGATCCTTCAGCCCGAACTTCTCGAGCGTGCCGTTGCCCGGGCGCTCGGAGGGGATGTCCGCGCCGTAGGCAATGAACGTCGTGTCCGCGTTGTAGTTGCGCCTGTAGTAGTCCTGAACCGCCCGCGAGTCGGCGATCACGACGTTGGCCAGGTCCACCGCCACCTTTTCCGACTTCTTCAGGAACCAGCTCGCGAAGCGCCCCCACTTCTGCCGCTCCCAGTCCGGGCCGTCCACGTTGATAATCGCCGGAATGCCGTAGATCTTCGGGATGAGCAGCGTCAGGGCGTTTCCCTGCCCGCAGACATAGATGACGTCCGGCCTCTCTCGAACGACCGCGTGAAACATCGAGAGCAGGCTGTGTACCATCGTGTCCAGATACTTGTTGGCCAGCGTCCAGAGCTTCACCAGACGCATCCCGCGATACTCACGGCCTTCGTACTTAATGTGGTGCGAGCGGCAATAGACGACCACCTCATGCCCGCGCTCGGCCAGACGGGCTCCAAGCTCCTCCACGAAGGTCTCGAACCCGCTGTAGCTGGCCGGCACGCCGCGCGTGCCCACAAAGGCGATCTTCATCCGTGTCAGGTTCTCCACATAATCAGCGCCGAAAGCGCCGCCCATAGCAGCAGGTTCACGAGCAGGGGACGGTCTTCCACAATCATCTGCTCCGGGGTCTCGCCCTGCTCCTTGCGGTACACCAGATACAGATAGCGGAAGATGCCGTACAGCACGAACGGGATCGTGAACATCAGGCCGCTGTGCCGCATCGCCGTCTCCGACTGTGCCGTGTAGAGCATGTAGCAGACTAGCGTGGCGGCTGTCACGACGCTGATCATCTGGTCAATGAAGCCGATGCTGTAGTGCTCCAGAGACCGCCGCTGTTCGTAGTTGTTGTCGCCGATGGTGGCAAGCTCGGCGCGCCGCTTGCTGAGGGCCAGAAACAGCGCCGCGAACGTCGTGCAGATGATGAGCCACGACGATATCTTCACGTCAATCGCCACCGCGCCCGCGAGCGCCCGCAGCACGAATCCCGCCGCAATCGCGAACACGTCCAGAATCACCTCGTGCTTCAGCACAAACGTGTACGCGAGCATCAACAGCCAGTACCCCGCCGCGATCAGCGCGAACTTCCATCCGATGAAAGCGGCCGCGGCGATTCCCCCTGCCGACAGCACGGCAAAGGCCATCAGCGCCGCTCCAACCGGCAGGTCGCCGCTGGCGATGGGGCGGAATCGCTTGCGCGGATGCAGCCGGTCGCGCTCTCTGTCCGCGACGTCGTTGACCAGGTACACGGCCGAAGACAGCGCGCAGAAGCAGGCGAACGCGGCAAGCGTCAGGCCCACAGCCTCGATATTGCGCATCTCCCCCGCGAAGATCAGCCCGGCGAACACGAACAGGTTCTTGGACCACTGCTTGGGGCGCAGCGCTCGAACGAACGCCTGTGGCCTGCTCAGCGGCGCGCGAGCGGCTCCGTGCGGGTCCGCGCCGCCGCCCTGATGCGCGCCCGCGCTCTGTGTGCCGCCGGTGATGGGGGGATCTGTTTCGGGTGCGCTCATTCCGGGGCAGATGATACCACATCGCGCCTGCCCGATACCAGAACGCCGGTTCCCGCCGGGGCCTAGTACAGCAAGCGCGCCGCCCTCGACAGGGCGGCGCGCGAAAAGAAAGGAGACCCAGGCGCCCGTCCGGGCTGCGTCTATCCGGAGAGCGCGAGGTGCTGCAGAATCGCCCTGCGCAGGTTGGGGTCGGGCTCCGTGAACTTCAGCGCGACCTTCCACTGGTCGCGTCCGCCGCTGTGAACAGGCTCACAGCGAAGAACTTCGCCGGCGCAGCGCACGCTGTCCAGGTGAAGCACCGCGCCCGACTCGATCTTGAGCGTCTTGCCCGGAGCCACCTCCGCCGGAATAACGATGCTCATCCCCTCGAGTCCGATGTCCTCGGTGTAGCCTTTGCGCTGGCTGCGCGCGCCCGGCTCTCGGCAGGTGATCGGCGCCTTAAGCCCGAGGCGCGGGCTCTTGCGGCGCTGGACACGGTACATAAGCTGCGGCAGTGACAGCGCCACGCACCCGTCGCCGCCGTTCCCCAGAACTGCCGTCGTGAACCTGTACAGCGCGTCAGGGGCGGGAATGTAGACCTGCACGTCTCCCGACGCCGGAATCAGCCCGGCCTGCGACGCGTCAAGAAGTGCGAGCGAGAGTGTGGCGTCGGTGCGCTCTTCGAGCCTTGCTTTCACCGTCTCGGCGCCCTGCTCCGGGGCCTCGATGGTGAGAATCTGGTTCTTGCGGAAGATGCCCGATCCGTCCATCACCGTCGTCTCGGAAGAAATCGAGCGGCCTTCGCTCGACGTGTTCTGGACCAGCATCACCAGGCGGTCGAGGTCGAACGGCTTGCTAACGAACGCGGCGGCGCCCTGCGAGCGGGCGCGGGTGACGGCGTCGGTGTTCTCGCAGGCGGTCATGATGATGACCGGAAGCTCGGCGTTGATCTTTCTGATCTTCTCGAGCGCTTCCAGTCCGTCGAGCTTGGGCAGGATGAGGTCGAGCAGCACGAGGTCGAACTGCCGCTCCTGAACTTTCTCCACGGCCTGAAGTCCGTCATGGACAGTCACGACCTGGTAACCGCTCTTGGTGAGTTTGGCGTCAAGGATACGACAGAGGTTTACCTCGTCGTCTACAACAAGAATATTTCCGCGTGAGAGTATCACAAGTGGCCTTGCCTCCTTGACAGCCTGCTGGTGAACGAACACCCCGACGCGCTTTGCCGCGTCGTCAATCCAATAGCGAAATTGCGGGCCCGGCGCTGTGTCGCACAGGCCCTTCACCTTATTAACTGCAAGAAACGTGCCAAACCGCGTTGTTGCCTTCACAAAAACGCCCGGACCCCCGATTTCAGCGGGCTTTCGGGCCATTTCGGCCAAAAACCGGTAATTCTACCAGCCGGCCAAACAGCGCGCAGGCTTTCCCGCCGCCGCCGCCGAATACCGCCTCGAAAGCACGATCTCCGAGAAAGGCCCAACCGTGATCAGACCTGTCCGATACGCCGAAAACCCGCTTGTGACCCCGAAGGACGTGAAGCCCTCGCGTCCCGACTTCGAAGTCATCGGATCGTTCAACGCCGGCGTCATCCGTCACGAAGGCGAAGTGCTGATGCTCATGCGCGTTGCCGAGAGGCCTGTCTCGCCCGATCCGGCCATCTGCCGCGTGCCGTACCTCGTCTGCGATGGGCCGGACGCCCGCATCGCCGTCCGCGAATGCCGCCGCGACGACCCCGACATCAACTTCAGCGACCCGAGGGTTGTCGGTTTCCCCGACGGGACCATGCTCACGTCCATTTCCCATCTGCGCCTGGCGCGAAGCAGGGACGGCCGCGGCTTCACCGTGGACGAAACCCCCGCCCTCATGCCCGGCCGCCCCAGCGAGCGCTACGGGCTCGAAGACCCCCGGATCACAAAGCTCGGGGATACGTACTACATCGTTTACAAAGCCGTCTCGCCGGATGGCGTCGTGCAGAGCCTGGCAACCACGCGCGACTTTGTCACGTTCGAGAAGCCCGGCATCATCTTCCCGCCCGAGAACATGGACGCGATGCTGTTTCCCGAGAAGATTCGCGGGCGCTTCGCCGCGCTCCACAGGCCGCTCGGCGGAATGCTCGCCGGGCCGTCCATGTGGGTGGCGTATGGCCCGGACCCGATGAGCCTCGGCGAGCATCATTTCCTGCTCGGACGAAGCACGTCCGGCTGGGACAGCGGGCGCGTGGGCGGCGGCGCGGTGCCGATTCTCACAGAACGCGGCTGGCTCGAAATCTACCACGCCGCCACCGGAACCGATCACTACTGCCTGGGGGCGCTGCTGCTCGACGCGGATCGCCCCGAGTTGCTGGTCGCCAAGGGCGCGGGCCCGATCCTGCGGCCGGATGCCCCGTACGAGGCCAACGGCTTCGTAAACAACGTCGTCTTCACCTGCGGCGCGCTCGTTGATGGCGATTGCCTCAGCGTTTACTACGGCGCCGCCGACGAGACGATGTGCGGCGTGGACTTCAGCCTGAGCGAAATCCTGGACTTCCTCACCGGGGCGTAGCCCGGCGTGGGTTGACAGGACGGCCCCGTCCGCGGATCATGGCTCCACTGCACTGAACCGTTCCGCGCCGTCG
The DNA here is from genome assembly GCA_019136435.1 of Armatimonadota bacterium. Lineage (GTDB taxonomy): Bacteria > Armatimonadota > UBA5829 > DSUL01 > DSUL01 > JAGVUD01. The sequence goes on from JAGVUD010000479.1 coordinate 6,837, forward strand.
CGGGCGCGTTCGTGCGCGAAAGGGGAATCGCATGCTCCCGCAGATGTCCGGTGTCCTCCGAGCCGTCCTGTTCATGGCGTTCGGCATCTCTCTTGCCGCGGGTCTGTCGCAGGCCGCCACCATCACGTACGGCCCCGTCCTCGCCCCGGTGGACCCCCCGGGCGGGGGCCAGCCCGTCAGCGCCGTCGTTTACTGGAAAACAGATACCGCAACGGCTTCAAACGCCGCCTTCGCCGGGCCCGGTTCCGCCGGGCCGTGGCTCGTGACCGCGCAGGATGCAGCCGCCGGCACGAGACACGAGGCGCTCCTCACGGGCCTCACCCCCGGCGCGAATTACTACGTCTACGTCGTCTCGGACGGCGTCGCCTCCGCCCCTGTCGAGTTCCGCACCGGAGAAAACCTGCTCACGAACGGCAGCCTGGAGACCTGGCATGCCGTCACCGGACAGGGCTGGGGCGCCGAGGAGCCCGACGGCTGGCACGGGTGGGAGATCTATCCCTGGACGCCCGCGGGCTCGAACAATCCCGACCATATCACCATCCAGAAGGACCGTCCGACAGCCGCGCCCACTCCCGCCTTCAAGGACGGGCAGCACCGCGCGGGTATGGACGAAGGCTGGCGGAGCTGCTACGGCGGAATCTACCAGACCGTGTCCGGACTCGCGCCCGGCGAATACGCATCTTGTCGAGATCATCGCCCGCGACGGCGCGCACGCCGCTGGCGTCCCGCCATCGGGCACAACCATCTTCCGCCAGTATAGCCCCGGATCCGAGGGCACATGGCAGCTCGCTTCCGGAACGGTGAACTGCGCGAGCGGGTCGGTTACGCTCTACGCCAACCTCCGCTCGGACAACTACGATGGCGCGTCGTTCGCTCACTTCGATGCGCTCAGGCTGATGGCCAAGGCTCAGCCCGCGGTCACGTTCTCCGGCTTCCAGGCCTCCCGCGTCATCAACGGCGGCGCCTACGATGTCACGATCACCTACCAGACGGACGTCCCCGTCACCACCATGCTCGACTGGGGGCCGACGGCGGCCTACGGCGCCAGCACCCCGCTGGACGCGGAACTCAGAACCATCCACGCCGTCACCATCGTGGACGTTGCTCCCTCGCCGACGGCCTTCCACTATCGCGCGCAGGCAACAGCGCCGGGTGGCGTGGAGGAGTACTCCGCCGATCAGACCTTCGAGGCACCCGCGCTAAGCTTCAGCGCGGTCACGGCGGCTGTCGAGCCGCAGACCG
>JAGVUD010000033.1 GCA_019136435.1 Armatimonadota bacterium
GCCTACACGGCTTCTGCCTGGCTCAACGTCTTCAGAGATCTGGGTGTTGCCGAGGCCCCGGAGTACTTCCTCAAGCTGAAGCTCATCGAGCTGGACGAGGCAGACGCAGTTCTCGCCACTCACGAGCAGTCCGTTCCGACTGTCAATGCGTGGGCGAATCCTTCCATCTCGATCACCACGCTGGCGAACACGAAGAAGCTGAAGTACCAGATCGAGTTCAGGTGGCTGTGCAATCTGTTCGCCACGCACCTGAATGTTGACGACTGCGTGCTGGAAGGGCCGGCCGCCAATCCGCTGCTCATTCAGGGCTCGGTCACTTCGGGCGCTTCACCTGTTGCCGGGGCCCTGGTCACCGCCGGAAACGCCTCCGCGACAACCAGCGCGACCGGAGCCTACAGCCTGGAGCTTCCGGGCACGTCCATCGACGTGACTGTGAGAGCGTCGAAGGACGGCTTCTTTGCGCAGAAGAAGCTCCGGACTCTGTATGATCCCGTGAGCACCGTGAACTTCGACCTGGTTGCGGTCGGAGACAACCTGCTTAAGAACGCCGGGTTCGACGACAACGCGGCGCACGGCGAGCTGATCATTCCGGACGGCTGGGTGTCCACAGGCGGCACGTTCGGGCGTGAGAGTGCATCCCGTGGTGACCATACAGCCAGGAACCGCCTACACGGCAAAGGTCTGGGCGCACGCCGCTGGCGAAGGGGTCATGTGGTACGCGGGCAGCGCGCAGAAGGCGGCCCTTCGCGTCGAGCAGTTCAACCTCGCCGGTGATGTCGTTGACGATCACTTCGAGTATCTGAGCAGCTTCGACAACTGGCAGCAACTGACTTACTCGTTTACATCGAAGCCGGATGCGGTTCAGGCGAGAGTGTCCTGCTGGGCCAACATGGCGGAGGCCTACAGCACCACGTTCGCCCGTGCCGTTTTCGACGATGTGGAACTCAACGGCCCGGCCGGGCCTGCGTTGCCCGGGTTCTATGGGACGGTCAAGAGCGGCGCGGCCGCTGTCCCGTACGCCAAAGTAGAGATCATGACCACAACCGCCAGCACACTGACGGATGCGGACGGAATCTGGTCAATTGCCTCTGCGGGCGCGGGGATACTGCGTGCGTCGAAGCCGGGCTACTACGCCCAGCGCTTCTACCGGGTTGCGCCTGTCGCGGAGGCTGTGAAGTTCAATCTGGTCGCCAAGGGCAGCAACCTGATCGTGAACGCCGGCTTCGATGACGGCTGGAACGAAGGCGGCTGGGTCCAGGAAGCAACGGGGACCGGACCCACCTACGCTCGCGGTGAGTGGTTCTTCTGCGCTCCGATGACCAACTGGTTCTACTATTCCGGCGAGGATGCCATCGGGCTGTTCGCCTCCGACGGTGGATCGGGCGGCATGTGGTACAACCAGATAGTCTCGGTTCAGGGGGGAGCCAGCTACTCGGCCGCGGTGAAGTTCCGCCCGGGTTGCGGCGATGGCTTCACCACCACGTGGGGAAACACCACCGACGACCAGGTCGCGGGGCTGAAGATTCAGGAACTCGACTCGTCTGGCGCCATGATCAAGGAGCACGCTCTGGTTCTGGCACAGGAGACGGGCGCCTGGGAGAACCTGACGACCTCGTTCACGACTCTGTCGGCGACACGGGCTGTCAAGATCGGGCCGTACGTCTGGCAGAACACCAACGCCAGAGCCAACGGCTGGGACCGCGGCGTGTTCGATGACGTCGAGCTCAACGGCCCGGTCGGAGCGTACGGACTGAGCGGGACGGTGACATCCGGCGGGACGCCGATCGAGGGCGCCATCGTTGCGGTTACCCTGGACGGGACTGATCCCGTGCTGTACACAACCAACGCCGCCGGCTTCTACTCGGCCGTCGTGGACTACGGCGCCATCGGCAGTGTTGTTGTGTCCAAGCCCGGTTTCTACACGCAGTCCGTCAACGGCATCGTCAACGGTGTCGAGGTTGTGAACTTCGATCTGGACCCGTTCACGGGCAACCAGGTGATCAACCCCGGGTTTGATGACCCGCTGGCGTTCCTGGTGGCAGGCGGAGGCTGGAGCGCGACGTGGCTCGTCAAC
>JAGVUD010000458.1 GCA_019136435.1 Armatimonadota bacterium
CACCTACAAAGTGGATAACTGGATCACGTACGGGAGGCTGGCCGACATCAACTGCCTCGATCCTTACTACATGGGCGAGATTCAGCTCGCGTACAACCGCCACCCCGCCCGCCTGCCCCAGTACACCCAGCCGATGTACGTGTGGGGAGCGGCGGAGATCGCCCGCTGGACCTCCGAGCCGCGCCCGACGCACGTCATCCTCTGCAGCACATCCTACCGCTCGGAGGAAGGCGCATTCCGTTTCCCCACTCCCGAGGAGAATCGGATGCAGTTCTATCTTGCGCTCGGAGCGGGCGCGAAGGGAATCTCATACTGGTGGTTCACCCCGTACGACGAGTGTTACGGGGTGGGGGCCGACGTGGCCGAGGCGAAAGCGCTTCTGCGCAACATGGCCGAACTCAACGCCGAGGCGCGGGCGGTGCTTCCGCTCCTTGCGCGCTCCTGCCCGGGCGCGGTGTCGGGCACGATGGTGGATCCGTTCGTGGCCACCCGCCCGTTCTGGCTGATGTCGCGCACACTGTTCAGCGGCACGGATACGGCCATCGTCACGCTCATCAACAGAGAAGTGCTCTCCGACCGGCAGGGCACTGTCTTCAAGCTCGTGCCGAAAGCGCCGCTCACCCTCACGCTGCCCGGATGGCTGAAGCCGGCGTCGGCGTTCCGGGTGGGGCCGGCGGGCATAGCGCCTGTGGAATTGAAGCCGGAGGGCGGCAAGTACTCGGCGGAGCTGCTCGACATAGACATCGCCGAGATGCTTGTTATCACATCCAACCCTTCACTGATGCAGGAAGTCAGCGGGCGCTGGCAAGAGATTCAGCCGCGGCTGAAAGCCGCGACAGCGGGAGGCAAGAAATGATCTTTCGAGACAGAAGGCTGCTGTTCTTCGACACGAGCGGCATCGAGTCGCTTCACAACGTCACGCTTACCATGAACCCGCCCCTGAAGCGGGGCGCCTGTGTTCATCTCGAAAAGGAGTGGGAGATTGACGCCCTCCGACCCTCCTCCATCGTGCGGTGGGACGGCGAGTATCGTCTCTATTGCCGCGTCAAGATCGGCGACACGGGGGCGCTGGCGTTCCTGACGAGCAGCGACGGCATAGAGTGGACGCGTCCCGATCTCGGCGTCGTTGAGTTCGCGGGCTCGAAGCGCAACAATCTGGTGGACATGCAGGGCCTCTCGCCGGACGAGATCTGCGTGTTCGTTGACCCGACCGGGCCGGACGAGCACCGGTTCAAGATGATCCTGCACCGCCCGTTCGAGGGCACCTTTCTGATGACCTCCCCCGACGGCCTGCGCTTCAAGCGGGCGCCGGGGCTGCTGCTGAAGCATCACAACGACAACCACATGTCCGCCTTCTGGGACGAGGAAGCCGGATGTTACCGCATCTACCTCCGGGGCGGCGACCGCAGCCGTCCGGTTCCCCCGGCAAGGGGCGGCCGCATGGTTGTGCTTGCCGAGACAGACGACCTGTTCAAGCCTCTGCCCGTCCGGGAGAATCCCCCTGACCCGTGGGAGCACGGGATGTGGCGTCCGGACGCGGACGGTATGCCGATCCGGCCTCTGCCGCCCATCAACCGCGAACTGCCGAAAGTGCTCGCGATGGACGAACTCGACCCGCCGGAGGCGGACCTCTACCAGGCGGCGGCCGTCCACTACTGCCCGGGCGTGTATTTCGCGTTCCCGACGCTCTACTTCCACTACCCTTCGCCTCCCGAGGGGTTCATCAACGACGGAACGCTCGACCTGCAGTTCGCCGCCAGCCGCGGAGGTGTGCTGTGGCAGCGCAGTTTCCGGGGCAGCTACGTTCGCCTGGACCTTCCCGGCGGCCCCTGCTCGAAGCAGATGCACATGCTGATGGGGGTGATACCGGGCGAGCGGACTCTGCAGCAGTACCACGTCGGCAGCGAGCGCACCCACGGGCAGGACCGCACACCGCAGAACCCGAAGCCGCACTTCCAGCCGCAGCTCGGGCAGCCGGCGGTGTTCCGGGTGGAGCAGCGAATGGACGGCTTCGTCTCGGCCGACAGCGGCTATGAAGGCGGCCGGCTGGTTACGGCGCCCTTCCAGATCGGCGCGCCGCAGCTTCGCATCAACATTGACACATCCGCCAGCGGCGAGGCGCACGCGGCGCTTCTGGACGAGAAGGGGTGGGAGATTCCGGGCTTCGGACTGGAGGACTCTGACCGCATCCAGACCAACGACACCGCGCACGTCCTCACCTGGAAGCGAAGCGCCGATGTAAGCTCCCTCGCCGGGCGCCCTGTTCGGCTGCTCCTCAAGAGCCGCGGCGCGAAGCTGTTCGCCGTGTATCCCGAAGACCCGAATCCGACAGGAGAGGCGTTCTGATGTTCGAAAAGAGCCTGCTTGCGCTGTTTGTCCTGGCGCTGTCACTTGCCGCGTCGTATGCGGAGGCCGCGCGGCCCGAGATATTCCCTGTGCCCAAGAAGCTGACGTGGCTCAATCGCACGGTCACGCTCCCCGCGGGAAAAACGGCGATTGTCATCGGCGCGCGGGCAACCCAGCCCGAAGAGTATGCCGCTGACGCTTTTCGCCGAACCGCCGCGAAGCGCTGGAACGCCGCCATCCCGGTCGTCCGCGAGAACCAGGACCTGAAGCCGTACTCGGCGCTCATTCTCCTCGGCCAGCGCTCGACCTGCGCCCTGGCCGACCGGCTCTGCCGCGAATGGAAGCTCACCCTCTCGGAGACCGTGCCCGGGTGGGATGGCTACGTCATTCACTGCGGAAAGAGCGGCTCGCGCGAAGTGGCGCTTGTTGGCGGAAGCAATCCGCGCGGGGTCATCTACGGCCAGGATACGCTGTCCCAACTCCTGAGCGCGAAGGGTGACGGCCTGCTGCTGGAAGCAGCCGCAATCCGCGACCGCCCCAGCATCCGCTGGCGGGGGCGTCCGCACGCGGGAATGCCGAGCTATTTCCGCCCGGACACGTTCGACGTCTTCGCGTTTGCGCGCATCAACTTCGTGGATCTGCGGCAGGGCAGCGCCATCTACGGCACCTACCCGACGCTGAAGCTGGACGAGAAGCCCATCCGCGAGATCGTCCGCGAGTCGCACCGCCGCGGCATTTTCGTGTTCGCAACCGTCAACTGCGCCGTGCCCGCCAAGTATCACGACGACATCATCCGGATGTACGAGCAGTTCATCGGGCTCGGCGCGGACGGGCTCTGGATATCCATTGACGACCCCGGCGGCGATCTGCGCATGGGCACGTCCTTCGACCTCATCCGGCGCATCGTCGCGCTCGGCAAGAAGCACGGCATCACGGGCGAGAAGATCGCGATGACCCCCGGCTCGGAGTCTTACAAGACGATTCTCACCGATACGAACCGCAAAACCGCCGCCATCCCGGGGATGGAGAACGCGATGCTCTTCTTCACCCCGCTCCCTTCGCAGGAAGGCCTGCGGGATTACCGCTCGCTGGGGTTCAAGAACAAGCCCTGCTGGTGGCACAACTGGCCGCGTCCGCGCGGCGGGTTCACGCACATTGACAATGGCAGCACGCGCACGGACGGGTCGGCGGCGTTTATGGAGCTTCCGGCGCTTTCGGAAGGGTGGCACGAGCCGGGCTGGGAAGAGCTGGCAGGCTCGGGCGGCGTGGTGCAGGCCGTCATGCCCTGGGGCGGGTCTGCCTGGCCCGACTATATGGTGCCGGGAATCATGGGCCTGTGGGCGTGGGCGCCGGAACTCGAAGACTGGGACGCGCACCGGCGCAGGCTGCTCGGCTGCATTTATGGCCCCGCGATGGCCCACAGGGCGCTGGAAATGGACAACGCTCTGGTCGAGCTCAAGTCTCACTTCCGGTTTATGCCCGACCTGCCCGGCCGCCCCACCGACAACATGAACGGCTCCTGGCCGCCCAGGCTCAAGGACCTGACCGGGCGCGACAAGGCGGCAAAGGCTCTCGAAGAGTTTGCGGATGCTGTCGAGCGCGTGGCGCGCGGGCCGCACACGGGCGCGATGCTCGACGAGCAGACGATCCGGCGGACGTATCTCGAGCCCGCGCGGGCAACCGTCCGCGCGGCGCGCGCCGTTGTCGACCTGCAGTATCCCGAATACTGGTGGCCGGCGCATGAAGCTCGCGTGATGATGGCTGCCCGGACGGGAAACACGGCGCAGGCCGAGGTCTGGAGCCATGAAGCGCGCGAGCGCGTGGACGCCGAGCTGTCGCGGATCAAGGCCGTGCTGGATGAGCAGAAGCTGGGCAGGTTCGAGCTGTACGGCGACGCGTGGGCGGAGAGGTTCCCGGAACCCTCGCGCATCCCGAAGGCGCCGAAAGCGCCCGTCCTCGCCGACGGCCTCAAGGACTCAGCCTGGGAGCAAGCCGTCGTCCTGCAGCCGTTCCTGCTGGCAAACGACAACGGCGAGGTGGAAGATCAGACCGAGGCGAGGGTGCTCTACACCGACGATGCGCTCTGGATTGCGTTCACCTGCCACGAGTCGGCCATGGACCGCCTGGTGCTGAACGCCACGGAGCGGGATGGCGTTGTGTGGGAGGACGACTCCACGGAGGTGTTCATCAATACGAACGGGCTCGGGCGTCCGTACGTCCAGCTCATCGCGAATGCCAGCGGAGTCCAGTTCGACGGCCGCCAGCCCGAGACGGGTGCGTTCGAGTTCGACTGGACGGGCGGCTGGCAGGTCAGCACGTCGAAAGAGCCCGGCCTGTGGACCGCCGTCTACCGGATTCCCTTTGCCGTACTCGGCGTGACGGGCGGCGTAAAGGGGCGGATGTGGATGATGAATCTGATCCGCAACGACCACGCGTCCGCGCTCTCCGATGAACTTGGGCCGCACTGGATGAACGTGTCCGCCTGGGGATCGAAGCCGCGCGGCTTCAACCACGATACGCGCAGGTTCCGCGCGTTTGTGTTCGATTGATACTGTCGGGGTGATGAGATGAGCTATCAGAACAAGGGCCTGCTTCTGGAACGGGCGGTGCTGTGCGGCGGCTGGATGATGCGCAACCAGATCACCGACCGGCAGGACGCCAACAACGGGCGCTGCACCCGCAGCTACGACATGGATACGGGCGAGCTTGTGCTGACCGGCAACTGGATGACCGGGAGCATGGCGGCGGCGCTGGCGGCGCTGTGGAAGCGAACGGGCGACGCCGCCTGCCTGGAAGCCGCCGAGCGCGCCGGGCGCTATATTATGTCGCTGCAGGTGATGGACCAGCGCGACAGGCACTTCGGCGCTATCCGCGAGCTGACTCCCCAGAGCATCGAGTTCGCTCCGCGCGACGCGACAAGCGCCGCATGGGGGCTGGTGTGGCTGGCGGAGGCGACGGGAAAGAGCATCTATCTGGAGCGCGCGCGGCTGTTCGGAGACTGGCTCGTGGACCGGGGGATGTACCGCGGCTGGCCGATGTACGCCATCTACATGGACGACGCGATGGACAACTTCTACTCGCGCGGGTCGTTTCAGTCCGGCGCGGGACTTTTCCTCTACGACCTCTTCCGCCTGACAGGCGACGCGAAGTTCATCGAGAAGGGGCTGCTGCCCATCGCGACCATCTATCGCGACGATTTCATCACCGATTCGGGCAAGCTCATCCTAGAGCGCGACCCGTTCACGAACGAGATCACCTGCCCGAAGGATGGCGAGGACTTCGTCTATCAGCACGCGTACAACGACGACTACGGCGCGGCGATGATGATCCAGGCCTCGAATCTGTTTGCCGACCGGTCGTTCATCGAGCGCGGGGCGCTGTTCGCGCGCTGGCTCGTCGGGCAGCAGGAGCCCGGCGGCGGCTGGACGGGTGGGTTGCGCCCGTCGGCGGTTCCCGTCGCCGGGATGATCCTGCGCGACTACGGGACGCTCTTGAACGACGATGCCCTCCTCGCCGCGGCGGACAGGGCGCTGGAGAAGCTCCTTTCGACGCAGTATCTCGATACCGGCGACGGCCGCATGGACGGCGCGTTTCAGGGCGCGTACGAGGGCAAGGACGAAGAACGCCTCGGCCGCCGCTGCGTCAACATGCGTACGACCGCCTACGCGCTGATGGCGCTTCTGAAGGCCGAAAGCGACCTGGCGGACATCTGGCTCGGCATCCACAACAAGCCCTTCCGCGACCACCGCTGGCAGGGGATGCACGACCTGGTGTTTTAGAAACCTGCCACCGTCATTGCGAGGGTTCCGGCCCGAAGCAATCCCCTTCGCCGCGCGCTGCAGAAACTGACTGCCACGGGCCGCGGAGGGTACTCCACGGACTCTCACGGCTGTTGCTGTGGCTGTGACCGCGAGTAGATGAACGCGGGGCCGAGGATGCCGCCAAGAGCAAGGTCCGATATGCGGGAGTGATCCACCCGGACGGTGATGCTGTTGGGCCCGGGCTTCAGAAGCCCCTTCAGATCAATGTCGAAATTCCCCGGCGCGCCCTCACCCGCCGGTTTGCCATTCACCCATACTTTCGATCTCCCATCCACGTCCGAAAACCAGAGAACGAGCCCTGCCCCGGCCTTGTCCACGTTGACGCGCGTGCTGTACCACATGAACGTCATCTGCTCTTCAATGCCCTGCTCCTCGATCGTGGAAGTGTACGTCCTCACCGTCCGCCAGCCGTCAGACGGCGCATCGGGCGAGAACCACTTCTCGGACTCTCCCCGGTCTTCCGCGTCGTAGCGGAACTGCCATTCATCCGGGAGTCTCGCGACGATGCTGCAGCCGTCCGTGCATCGGGCGTAACCAGCCAAGACCCCCGGAGCGACAAAGCGTTCGAGATAGGTTACGCCGTACGGGTTCAGGATGCCGTCGGCGACCATTTCGCGGGCGTGAGCAAGAAACCTGTCATAGACGTCTTTTGCCCGAACCCAGTCACCCTCCAGCGAGGCGTTGTGGATGTCCATGTACATCCGGGCGTTCTCGAGTCCCCGCCGGAACACTCGCACCCTCTTGCGGATGATGTCACCTTCCGCCGACTTCTCCGCCGCCTCCAGATCTTTCGTGCACGCGCGCAGCATCTCGGGCGTCCAGATTCGCGGCAGGCAGTAGAAACTGCCTGCGTGGGTGGCCGCCTCCACGAAGGCGCGATCCACGCGTTCCCAGTACGAGCGTACGTGCGGGGCCGCCTTGCCGAACAGCCTGTCGTAGAACTCCGCCATAATCGCATCCACGTTCGCGCCGGCATCCCACGCCAGCCGGGCGCTCAGGTAGGTGTGCGGTCCTTCAATGGCCCACGAGCCGAACGTCTCGAAGTTCAGCGCGCTGCATTTGTGAGCCTTCAGGAATGGAATCTCCTGTTTGTAGATGGATACCTTCGAGTACGGAGTTATGCTCTCGGCCAGATTGAAGTTGTACGTGCGGTAGCCGATGTGCGGCGCGATCTTGCTCCAGTCCTCGATGTATCGTGCCAGCTCCTGTCTGGATGGGCAGTTGGAGGCGCCCATGCCGTGCAGCCGGCACGAGCGGATAGGCGCGATCCAGACCATCAGGTTCCACCTCGCGCGCCACAGCATTGTAGAACACCTGCAGCCTGTCCGAGAGGCAGGTCGCGCCGTTCGACGGCTCGAGATAACCGGCCACATCCAGCTTCCGGCAGTTCTCGCACTGACAGAACCCGCCGCCGTCGTTGGGGCTCAGCGAAATAGTCGTGAGCGCTGGATTCGCGCGAAACCTGGCCAGCACGGTCTGCGTGGCGGCTTTGATGACTTCCGGATTCGAAGTGCAGAGCTGCCTGACTTTGCGCTCGCCGCCGATCAGCGAGAAATACTCCGGATGATCAGCCCAGTAACTGGCTTCAGGGACGAGTTCGTTCCAGTTGTGCCTTGTGTCCATGGCCAGACCGCCGGTCCGGTTCTGGCGGCACCAGCCTGATCTCTCCGAAAAGCCGCTTCCCCAGATGCGCCGTGAGTCGAAGCCGGGCTTCTCGCGGATGTCGAGCGGGGCGACGTCTATCGTCTTCAGGGACGGCGTCACCTCGCCTGTCTCGCCGGGCATGAACCACCGGCAGCCGAGCGTTTCGAGGAAGTGATAGACCGCGAACTCGGTGGCGGCTGGAGATTCTCCCGCCATCAACAGCCGATTGCCCTTTGTCAGAATCGCGTAGGCTTCACGCGACGGAGTCGGACCGGGAAACCTCAGACCCGCCTTGACCGCGGCCTCCCCGACGAGGATTGCCGGCTTCTTTGCCCCCGCCTCCTCCGTTCGAATCTCCAGCCGCGCCCCCGAGATCTTCTCCAGATACTCCTGAAGGACAGCGGCTGCGCCGGCCGCGTCGGCCCCCGCGCGGATGTCAGCCTGCGCAGCGCCGTCCTTCACCAGCACAAGCGCGTGAGTTGGTGCAGCAGTAAGTGCAATACTCAGGAGAAACAGCCATCGCATCTTCACGGTATCGTCCTCTGTGTTGTGTTCAGGGTGCTACGAGGGCGGCAGTGGAACGAACGCCCCCGTGCCCCGCCTTTCGCGGCCGAACTCGCCTCGACCGCTCTCAGCGTCCTCATCATACGCCCCGGCGAGCGGCCGGGCAAGGGCCAACGCTGCCTGACTAGGATTGCTGCTGGACTCGGATTTGTAATCCGAGTCCAGGTTTCCCGATGTCCGGCATCTCTGCTGCCGGACCCGTCTTTGCGAGGGCTCCGGCCCGAGGCAATCCCCTTCGCCTCGCGGTGCAGTCGTCGCCGGGTGAGATTGCCACGGCCGCCAGAGCGGCCTCGCAATGACGATGGGTGGTGGTGCCCGATATCTCTGCTGGACTCGGATTTGTAATCCGAGTCCAGGTTCCGGCGATCTGTGATCGCCCATTCGGCGATGGCGCCATCGCAGCCAGTGTCTGATCGGCACTGCAAATCCCGCGAAGCGAGGCCTCAGATATCAGACCTGAGGCCAACAGCGAGGGCCCGCGCCTGACTGGCGCGGGCCCTGCTTCAACTACTCGATTTCCCCGGGACTACTTCTGCACGATCTCCCGGATGTAGATGTTCTTGAACCAGAGCTTGCTGTTGTGATGCTGAAGCTCGATCTGCTCCGACGGGTAGATCGGCTTGTCGCGCTCCCAGTAGTTCTCCATCGTCACATGGTCCACCACCAGCTTGCCGTTCAGCCACACGCTCACCTTCTCGCCCAGCATCAGAATCCGGAAGCGGTTCCACTGGCCCGGCTTGTTGTCCGCATTCTCAATCGGCTTCGACGGGTTCTTCTGGTTGTTGTAGAGCCCGCCCGAGCCCACCGGGTCGTCCCAGATCTGCACCTGCGGCGAGCCGCGCAGGTAGATGCCGCTGTCGCCGCCCGCGTCAATCTTCCAGTCCACCAGCATCTCGAAGTCCGCGTAGTCCCGCGCCGTGCACAGGCTGTTGCCGCCGCCATCATACTCGAGCGCGCCGTCCACAACCTTCCAGTGCGCGCGCATCTGCTCGTCAGCCTTCTTCTGCTCCGCGGCAAGCGCGTCCGCGCTCATCTTCGCGCGCTCCGGCGGGCTGGAGACGAGCCCCTTCCATCCCTTCAGGTCCTTGCCGTTGAAGAGCGCCTTGAAGCCGCGCGGAGGCGTGTTCTCTTTCTCCGGGCGGGAGAGGTCCTTGATGCGGATGTTACGGAACGCAACCTCCGCCGGCGGGTGCCCCAGAAAACCGATGTAGCCCCTGTCCCTCAGGAAGCCGCGGTGCTCCGCGAACACTTCCGGGCTCATAACCTTGTTCAGATCGGCGTTCACGATCACCTTGCCGTTCATGGTGACCTTCATATGCCGCCCGATCGCCGATATCTCCATCGCGTTCCACTCGCCCGGCTTCTTCAGCGAGCCGCGTTTGGCTGCCACGGTTTTGTAGACAGACCCGCAATACTGCGCCGGATGCAGGTTGGCATACTGCGCATCGCCGTCGTCCAGAAGCTGAATCTCCATCGCCGTGTACGACGACGTGCCCTCTATGGGCGTGCGGATCCCCACGCCGTTGTTGGCGCCTTTGGTCAGCAGCACATCAAAGCGCAGCACGAAGTCGCTGTACTGCCGGATCGTGAAAAGGTTGCCGCCGCTGCCCGCCGGGCACAGCAGCACGCCGTCCCGCGCGACGTACCCTTCGCCATGCTTGCCGCTGAGCTGCCATCCCTTCAGCGTCTTGCCGTCGAACAGGCTCACGAAGCCCGGCTCGGGCTCCGCCGCGCACGCCGTTGACATCAGAATGGCCGCCAGACAGGCAGCCAGAATCACTCTACGAATCATCGAATCACACCTCTGCTCTCCTTGCACCACCTGTGCACAGGTTCGCCCACAGGCGCGTCAATACCTCTTTGCGTCGTCTCTCTTCCGCCACTGGTCAAACAGCGCCTGGCACTCGTCGCGCAGAAAACCACCCTCGATCTCGACCGGGCTCCCGCCCATCTCCTTCATCGCGGCGTCCGATACTGTCAGCTCGCTGAAGCCGCAGGCCTTAGCGTCCTCGATGAACGTGCCGAAGACGATCTTCCCGATCTTCGCCCAGTGGCAGGCCGAAAAGCACATCGGACAGGGCTCGCAGGTCGAGTATATGACGCTTCCCGTCAGCTCCACGGCGCCCAGCGTGCGGCAAGCCTCTCGGATGGCGGTAACTTCTGCGTGGGCGGTTATGTCCGTCGTCGCCCACACCGTGTTGTGCGAGCAGGCAAGCACCTGCCCGTCCTTCACTATGCAGGCTCCGAACGGCGTCTGCCCCTGCTCCATCCCCTCGCGCGTTTTTGCGATGGCCATGCGCATGTAATCTTCCGGCGTCTTCATTGTCACCTGTTTCTCCTGTCGAACACACTTCTACCATGTGGGCGAGTTGTCCTTGCGGGGCGTTCAGAATCGCGGAGACGCCAAAGGAT
>JAGVUD010000267.1 GCA_019136435.1 Armatimonadota bacterium
AGGATTACGACCAGCCAGCCGCGCATCGTGGACAACGAAAAGGGGCTCGTCATTGACTTCACGATTATCGGCACCCAGGTCAATGCGGCCGATGTCAGCCCGTCTTTGAATGTTGATCTCGGCGATGTTGGCGCCGGGCAGACTGCCGTGGCCCGCTGGCTGATGACGAGCACGCTTCAGGGTGAGTTTGTCGAATACGAGGCAACCTACGAGCACCTCGATGGGCTGGGGGACAGCCGGCTGTCACTTATTGATAGTGTCGAGATTCACGAGTTGATCCACGCGGTTCGGGTTGTTTACCCCTCGGACGACCTCCGTCCGGACTTTCTGGCCAACGATATCCCGGATATCGGCGGCATTCCGGAGACGGTTCACGGCTCGGATGCGTCAGTGCATCCTGTGGGGCTTGCCGCCAACCCCATCACGGACGGGCCTGTGACGGCGGCGCATCGGGAGATCTCTCTAACCGCCGCCGCGCCTGTGGGCTATATGTACCTGCGCGTGGATGACCCCGGCGGCGATGACTTCCGCCTTGTTCGCGCGGTTCGGTCGGACGGACGCGTAATTCGGCTGCAGGACAACGCATGGACGACTCACAGGACGATACGCCTGCAGGGCCAGGCCCCGTATCGTGAGCATTTGCTGCACCTGTTCGACTTTAACAGCACCGGAGCGTACACCCTGTATTACGAAGCTGTTACTGCGGACACGATTCTGCCCGGCGAGGCACGGACGAAAGCCGATGGAGACTTTGTCGAGATCGGCGCCGGAACAGGGGTCGTAGTTACCGGGGTCTTCCCCGACGGGTTCTACGTTGAGGCGCCGGATCGCTCATCCGGAATCCGTGTCACCGGGAGCCAGGCGGCGGAGGGCGATCGGATTGTTGTATCAGGCGCGATGGCTACCGCGCCGAACGGTGAGCGAGTCATCGCGGCGGATGCGATTACGAAGCTCGGTACGGGCCAGATTGCTCCATGCGTGCTGACGATACGTTCGCTTTTCGGGGGAGACTTCCATTTCGATCCGCTCTCGGGGGCGGGGCAGAAAGGCATGCTGGGCGGCTCGGGGCTGAACCCGGTTGGGCTGCTCGCTCAGGTGACCGGGCGGGTTACGGCGCTTGGCACGGGCAGCTTCACGATCTCCGAGTCGGCGGGCGTGCATCCTGTTAAGGTCCAGACTCCAGTAGAGGCGCCTCTGCCTGCGCTCGAGAGCATCGTCGTCGTCACGGGCATCGTCTCGTGCGAGAAGCAGGCAACCGGCCTGTTGCCTGTGGTGCGCGCGCGCAGGGCGTCAGACATACGCGCCGAGACCGTTGGCCCGGTTATCTCCGACGTCTCGGTCTCATTCATAACCATCAATTCCGCCCGTGTGTCGTGGAAGACGGATGTTGCCGGCTCTACCGAAGTGCGGCTCGGAAACAGCCCGGGCGCGTACGACAGAACTATCACGGCCGATGGAACCGCACTGTCTCACGTGGTCTATGCCGCCGGGCTGACACCGGCCACGGCGTACTACCTCGTTGTTGTTTCCAGAGACCCGGTGACCGGCATTACCAGCCGGTCCGCCGAGATCACCTTCTCGACGCGTGACTGGGGTGATGTCGCCGCGGCGAAGCGTACGTCAGACGGCGAGGATATCGAACTGGGTGCGTTGGTTGTTACAGCCTGTTTCGACGGGTTCTTCTACGTTCAGCGGCCGGACCGTTCGGGCGGTGGTCTTCGTGTAGCGTGGGACGATCAGGTGCAGACGGGGCGCGCTGTCGAGATTGTCGGGACCATGGTAACGACAGCGGACGGCGAACGGATGCTGACGGCGGCTGCTGTTGTGGATCGGGGAGCATATGAGGCCCCGGTTGTCTTCCTGGGGGGTACGGCCGTCGGCGGTTCACCCTACTTCTACGATCCCGTGGGGATGTCCGGGCAGATGGGCGTGTTCGTGCAGGTGTGGCGCGTGAACGAGACGGCGCCGTGGCGCAAGGTCAGCATGCCGGGCCTGAACAATATCGGGCTTCTCGTGCGCATTGCTGGCACGGTGCGCCATATCGAGCCCGGCTCGTTCTACCTTGACGACGGCTCAACGTACGGCGACCTGGCATCTCCGGGAATCAAGGTGCAGTTCCCGGCCGGGGCGGCGGCGCCCCCGGCGGGAGCCATCGCCGTCGTAACGGGGATATCCTCGCTGTATCGCACGGACGACGGTGTCTACCGGCTGATGCTCGTCGCAGGTGCGGAAGACATCGTTCACTGAGCCTGTGCGCTTTCAGTTTCCGGGGCGAAATGCGTTACGGGAGCTGCAAGATGCAGCAGTGAGAGCCCGCCCAGGATCAGGATGGCAGTCTGCATCACAAGCTGCCAGCTTCTGCCGATCAGCGGGTTGCACCCCATCGCAAGCAGCGACAGCAACAGCGCGGGCGCGGCGCAGCACAGTGCTCCGGGCACAGGCTGCGGCCCAGGGCTGTCAAGCAGGCTAGCATCCGTCTGCCGCAGTGTCCTCATCAGACCTGACCAGCCCAGGCCGAACACGGCCGCGATGCCAAGGGCCCCGCGCGCCAGCGCAGGCTGCCCGTCGAGCGCCGCGAACGCCATGAGCGCGAAGGTTAGGCCGACTCCCGCCTGCTCGAGAGTGAAACAGACCAGCCTCGTTACCTGCTCGAAACGTGCCATCTTTGCCCTCCAGTGCGCGCCGGCTTCTGAGAGCCGGAGCGCTTGAGAATGCGGATCATCTCAGAGGCATCGGGCCAGTAACGCTCCCCTTCCTGCATCGCCGTGACGCCAGCTGAGTTGGCCGCGTCGGCGGATGCTCCCGCGCCAAGCAGAATGCCGGCCACAGCCGGGCATGCGTTGCGCACGGCATAATGCAGGGGGGTATCGCCGACGATGTCGCGGGCCCCTGCCTCTGCGCCGAGATGCAGCAGTTGACGGACAATCTCCGGGTGGCAGCATGATGCCGCGACGTGAAGCAGGGTGAACTGCTGTGGGTCCCGGATGGATATGGCCGCGCGGTTCTGCAGGATGCGCCACTTCACATATGCGGTATCACC
Source organism: Armatimonadota bacterium (assembly GCA_019136435.1). Taxonomy (GTDB): domain Bacteria; phylum Armatimonadota; class UBA5829; order DSUL01; family DSUL01; genus JAGVUD01. The sequence continues at coordinate 3,041 of JAGVUD010000267.1, forward strand.
CTCCTCAACCGCCATGAACAGGTCTTCCTCCTCGTCGGGAGAGTAGGAAGCGGCATCGTTGGCGACAGAGATCGCCGGCGAGCAAAGCACCGCGATACGAAGCGCTGCGGCCCACATTGTCACGGACACTCCGATAACGATTCCCGTCACGATTATGCGGCGATGCAAGGAATCAACCGTCATCGCTCTCGCCTCCTCTGCTCCGATGCCTTCCCAGGGCGCCGGGAGCGTGAACTCCACTCATGTCGTGTGGCCAGCCGTCATCGCACAGCGCTGTTAATTACTTAGTGAGACCTTTCAAACGGCTGGGAGGTTCAATCCTGAGACGTTAGAGGCCGGGGAATTGTTGGGGCTTCAAAGGGAGAAGGTGCGTCGCCGACTCGCTGAACGGGTCTCTCAGCAATGCTCCACGAAACGCTGCTTCATCATCTCCAGCACCGCGTCGCCTGGCATGTCCCAGATTTCGCGGTTGAAGATTTCGCATTCGATGGGCCCATCATACCCCGCTTCGTCCACGGCGACGCGAAGGCGGCGCAGTTCGATGACGCCGTCGCCCATCATGCCGCGCCCCATCAGCACATCCGGCGGTGGGACGAGCCAATCGTTGACGTGAAAACCCCAGATGCGGCCTGACGCCCTTCGGATCTGCGCGTACACGTCCGGGTCCCACCAGACGTGGTACACGTCTATGATGACGCCGACGTTCGGGGCTCCCACGGCCTCCGCTATGTCGAGAGACTGCCCGAGCGTGCCGACGACCGAGCGGTCACCAGCGAACATCGGATGAAGCGGCTCGATTCCGAGTCTGACGCCACATTGGGCGGCATACGGAGCAACCGCGGCGATGCCCTCCTCGACCATGCGGCGGGCGCCCTCGATATCCTTGCTATGTGGGCCCCCGCAGACGAGGACGAGCGTGTCGCATTTGAGCGCCGCGCACTCGTCAACCGCCTTGAAGTTGTCGTCGATGCGCTCCTGGCGCTCTGCCACGGACCCGGCCGGGAACCAGCCGCCCCGGCACACTCCGGAACACCTGAGCCCTTCGGACTGCAGAATGCGTCCGCTCTCATCGAGTCCGGCTTCGGCGACCTTGTCGCGCCACAGTCCGATCCAGTTCAGCCCGGCGCGGCGGCAGCCGGCGGCCGCCTCACGCAGGGACCAGGCGTTGGTGGTGTACTGGTTCAGGCTCAGGCGGCTTGTATCCGTCAGTCTGTCCATCTAGGCGCCTGCTTCCAGATCGGGGACGTCCACCCACGAGCGGCGCTTCCACGATTCGAGGCCGAGTTCCGCGAGTTGTACCCCTTTCGCGCCCTCAAGGAGCGTCCATGGGAACGGTTCATCGCAGGCGACATGCCTCAAGAACATTTCCCATTGCGTCTTGAAGGCATTGTCGAACAACTGGTTGTCCGGCACCTCGATCCAGTTGGAGTAGAAATCAACAGGCTGGGGGACGTCCGGGTTCCAGACGGGCTTGGGAGTCTGCGCGCGATGTTGAGCCTTGCAGGAGCGCAAGCCCGCCACCGCGCTGCCCTCTGTTCCGTCCACCTGCAGTACCAGCAGATCGTCCCGGTACACCCTCACGGCCCAGCTCGAATTGATATGAGCAATCACCCCGCCGTCCAGCTCGAACGTGGCGTAGGCGGCGTCATCCGCCGTCGCGGGGTATGGCTTTCCCTCCTCGTCGAATCTCTCAGGGATATGACAGGCCCCGAGGCACGACACAGCCTTCACCCTCCCAAAGAGATTGTCGAGAACATAGCGCCAGTGGCAGAGCATGTCCACGATGATGCCCCCGCCGTCTTCCTTGCGGTAGTTCCAAGACGGGCGCTGCGCGGGCTGCCAGTCCCCTTCGAAGACCCAGTAGCCGAACTCGCCGCGCACCGAGAGAATCTTGCCGAAGAAGCCGCCGTCTATCAGCCGCTTCAGCTTCATGAGGCCGGGCAGAAACAGCTTGTCCTGCACGACTCCGTTCTTGACGCCTGCCCGCCCGGCAATGTCAACAAGCTTGAGCGCCTCGGTGAGGCTTGTGGCGACTGGCTTCTCGGCATAAACATGCTTGCCCGCCTCCATCGCGGCTCTCAGGCTCGCCGCGCGCCGGCTGGTTGTCTGGGCATCGAAGTAGATGGTGTCGTCCGGGTTTGCGAGACAGGCCGTCAGGTCGGTGCTCCAGCGGGCAATGCCGTGCGCTCTGGCAAGCGCCTCCAGCTTTTTCCCGTTGCGCCCGAGCAGAATTGGATCCGGCACAAGGCTGCCGCCTCCGGGGATGCGCACGCCGCCCTGGTCGCGAATCGCGACAATCGATCGCACGAGGTGCTGGTTCGTGCCCATGCGCCCCGTGACGCCGTTCATAATGATTCCTACCCGCTGTTCCGCCATCTGGTGCCCTTTCGCGCCCGGGGTTATGCAGGGCGCTCCAAGGTGTTGTAACATATCCCCGGCGCTCGCGGCAAGGAAAGCGGGCCAGCGCCGGCGGCGAGCACAGATTCAGGATAAGGCGGCTCTATTGATCACTATTGATTACGACCTCAGGCCAGACGGCCTGGCCAGCAAGATAGACAGGCTCTGGGAACTCTCAGCGCGCAAAATCGCTGATCTCGAAAAGAAGTGGGACGACTCGCGGGGTTCGCCTGTGTTTACGGCCGATGGGGCCTACACGGCTCGCGGCTGGACGGACTGGACGCAGGGCTTCCGCTGCGGATCGGCCATCCTCCAGTACGATGCTACGGGCGAGCCGTCGTTTCTGGAGACTGGGCTTCGGAACACAAGACGGCTTATGCCGCCTCACGTCACGCACACGGGTGTTCACGACCACGGGTTCAACATCATCAGCACCTACGGCAATCTGCGCCGGCTGACACTGGAAGACAAGCTCGATGCCGCCTCCGGCGATCTGGAGATGTTCGAACTCGCCCTGAAGGCAAGCGGGGCCGTTCAGGCTATGCGGTGGACCGTCACAGGGCCGGGCACGGGCTACATCTATTCGTTCAACGGGCCGCACTCTCTGTTTGCCGACACGATCCGCTCCCTTCGATCTCTGGCGGTCGCGCATATGCTCGGACACGAGCTTCTCGGCGAGCAGGACGAGCGCATTTCGCTGCTCGAGCGCCTGCTCCAGCACGCGGACAGCACGGCACAGTTCACGGTGTATTACGGCGAAGGCCGGGACAGCTACGATATGCGCGGCAGGGTGGCGCATGAATCTATCTTCAATACAAAGAGCGGACGCTACCGCTGCCCTTCGACCCAGCAGGGCTACTCGCCCTTCACGACATGGACGCGCGGGCTTGCTTGGGTGATGCTGGGATATGCGGAGCAGCTCGAGTTTCTTGCGGCGTGCTGCGCGGAGGAACTCGCCCGCTCCTCGTCTTCCGAGCGTGGGTTTCCTGCTTATATGAAAGCCGCGACCGCGACCTGTGACTTCTACATCGAGCAGACGCCGTCCGACGGCATCCCCTACTGGGACACGGGCGCCCCGGACCTTTCCCTGCTCGGGGAGTATCTGGGACGGCCCGCGGATCCGTTCAACGACTATGAGCCAGTGGATTCGTCGGCGGCGGCTATCGCGGCGCAGGGACTGCTGAGGCTGGGGCGATACCTTGAGTTCGCGGGGGAGTCCGAAGCCGGGAAGCGATACTGGCAGGCCGGTCTGACAGTGCTGAGAACGCTGCTTGACGAGCCGTACCTGAGCACGAGCGAGACACATCAGGGTCTGCTGCTGCATTCCATTTACCACCGTCCGAACGGTTGGGACCATGTACCTCACGGCTCAAAGATTCCCTGTGGCGAGTCGAGCATGTGGGGCGACTACCATCTAAGAGAAGTGGCGCTGTACCTCCAGCGGATCATCCGCAATGAGCCCAGCTACACGTTCTACGGGGCTGCAAATGGAGGCACGAGCCATGGCGGATAGGGTTGCGCTGATAACGGGCGGCACGAGGGGAATCGGCCTCGGAATCGCGAGAACGCTCGCCGCGGAAGGCTGGAGCCTGGCGCTGAACGGGCAGCGCTCGCCGGAGCAGGTCTCGGAAGTAGCCGCCGAACTTGAAGCGCTGGGCGTACCGGTGCTGTATGTGCCGGCGGACATAAGCATCGCTGCCGAACGCGAGCGCCTCATCGCCGGGGTTCGCGAGCGCTTCGGGCATCTGGATGCTCTGGTCAACAACGCCGGGGTGGGGCCGAACGTGCGCGCCGACATCCTCGACGCAGGCGAGGAGAGCTTCGACCGTCTGGTGCGCATCAACCTGAAGGGGCCGTACTTCCTCACTCAGGCCGTGGCGCGTTGGATGCTCGAAGACGGCGCGGGCGATCCGGAAACCCATCGCACAATCGTCTTTGTCACTTCGATTTCGGCGACAACGGCGTCGGTGAATCGGGGCGACTACTGCATCACGAAGGCAGGGCTGGCAA
>JAGVUD010000015.1 GCA_019136435.1 Armatimonadota bacterium
TCAGTTCGGCGGACACGAAGAAGATCGGCGCGGAGGCAATCGCCTCCAACGTCATCAACACCCCGAACCCGGGCGACATCGTGCTGATGCACGACGGATCCGGGCACGGCGACACTGCCATTGCGGTGGAGAAGATACTGAGCAAACTTTCGGCCAGCGGCTACACGTTCGTGACCCTTCCCGAACTGCTGAGCGCGTGGGACGAGAAGAAGCGCGTGGATGAAGCCGCCACGGCAGCAGCCGCGGAAGCCGCGGCTTCCGAAGCCGCCCGATTGACTCCGTAGCCGGACAGCCGCTAGAATAGCCGCACCCGTGTTCCACACAGTGCGAGCCATATTGATCGGGATACTGCTGATCCCGCTCAACATACTCTGGGTGACGCACGTCGAGTATGTGCGCTACTCCGACAACGTCTCGACCTCGTCTCTGTTCTTCAACGCCATCACGCTGCTGCTCGCGCTCACAGCCCTGAACGCAGTTCTGACGCGCATCCTTCCCCGGCTTGCCTTCCGCCGGGGAGAGATGCTTATCATCTACGTGATGGTAGTTGTCTCGACGGCGGTGTGCGGGCACGACCAGCTCGAGATCCTCTTCAGCGGGCTGAGCTATGTCATCGAGCGGGCCACGCCCGAGAACGAGTGGGGCCAGATCATCCATCCCTACCTGCCCCTGCATCTGCTGCCCCCGGCGGGAGACGCCGTCACCGACCTCTACCGGGGCAACACGACGCTGTACGAGCCGGGGCACATCATCCCCTGGCTACGCCCTCTGGCATGGTGGGCTTCTTTCGCGGCGGCGCTGTTCTGGGTGATGCTGTGCATCGCTGCGATCTTCCGCAGGCAGTGGGAAGCAGAGCGGCTGACCTACCCCATTGCCGAGATGCCCCTGCAGATTACCGACCCGAAGACGCAGGTGCTGGCGAGCCCTCTGTTCTGGGCTGCATTCGCGCTGGCCGCCGGGGTGAGAACAATGGTGGTGGCGCACCTGCTGGCGCCGTCTGTGCCGGAGCTGCCCGTGAACGTGCGCTACTATCAGCTCAGCCCCAACCTGCCGTGGTCGGCGGCGAACCCGATTCCTGTTTCATTCTTCCCGTTCGCAATCGGGCTCAGCTTCTTTCTCCCGGCGCAGATCAGCTTTTCGGTGTGGGCGTTCTTTGTGCTGACGCGGCTGGAGAAGGTGGCGGCGGCAGCGGCGGGTTTTGGCATCACCGACGACTTCCCCTATGTGAACGAGCAGGGCGCGGGAGCGGCGCTCGGGCTGGCTCTGGCGGTTCTCTACTTCGCGCGCGGGCATCTGCGCCGGGTTTATCTGCACGCAACGGGCAGGGAGAAGATGGACGATTCGGAGGAGCCCCTGCCGTACAGCGTCGCGTTCTGGGGGCTGATCGCGGGGCTTGCATACATCCTGTGGTTCGTGGTGGGCGCCGGGCTGCGCCCGCTGACGGCAGCCGCGTTCATCGGCATCACGTTTCTTTTCGTGATAGTCACGGCGCGCATCCGGGCGGAGGTGGGGTTGCCCACGGTGGAGCTTTACACACAGGGCGCGGACCGGATGCTGCGCAACGGGTTCGGCGACGCGTTCTGGACGCGCAGGGAGATGGCGGGCATGTCGCTGCTGTTCTGGATGGTGCGCACGCACAGGCAGTTCCCGATGTCGTCTCAGGTGGACGGGATGCGGATTGCCGGCCGGGGCGGCATCAGCCAGCGCACGATGACCGCCGCCATGCTGATTGCCGGAGGGGTGGCGATCGTCACGGCGTTCTGGGCGTATCTGCACGTGATGTATCAGATCGGATACGAATCGGCGCGGTACTCGCAGATCATTTTGAGTTCGTTCGGGGCGGCGCCGTGGGACTCGATGAGCGGGGCGATCAACTCGCCCGTGCCGCCCAACCACGGCCGGGTGGGCGGGTATGCAGTGGGCATGGGGCTGACGCTGATACTGAGCATTCTGCGGGTTCGTTTCCCGGGCTGGCCGCTTCACCCGGTCGGGCTGGTCTCAACGACGAGCTGGGGGGTGATGCGGCTGTGGGTGCCGATTCTGCTGGCGTGGTGCGTCAAGTCGTCGCTTCTGCGCTACGGCGGACTGCGAGCCTATCAGAAGGCCATCCCGTTCTTCATCGGCCTGATCTGCGGCGAGTTCGCAGTCGGGATGGCCATCTCGCTTCTGAACCTCTACAACATCGTCCCCATCCCTCCCGAAGGCGGTCTGGGCGGGCTCTAGAACTAGTAGCTGTACTTGCCGATCTTCACCTTGCCCCGGAACACGCGATACACCGCGGCCGTGTAGATGAGGACGAGCGGCATTCCCATAAAGACGATGTTGCGCATAATCGCAAGCGTCTTCGGCGAAGATGCCGCCGAATAGATCGTGAGGCTGTTGCGGGCGGGGTCCAGGGTGGAAGGCACCAGGTTCGGAAACAGGGCGAACGCCAGCAGAAACACCAGTCCGCCGATCGTGCAGCAGCTCGAAATAAAGGCCGAGAGGGCCGCCCCTTTGCTCATGGCCCGGGCGGTGTTTGCGATGGCGACTATAGTGAGGGCGACCACCGCCCATCCCCACGGATACTCCGCAAACTTGCCGGACGATGGCACGGCGCCGCTGAACGCCGCGACGCTGGCGGCGGCATACAGCGCCACGAACGCGGCCCAGGCTCGCCAGAACCAGCCGCGCGCGGCACGCTGGAGATCGCCCTCAGTCTTCAGGTAGAGGTACGCCGCTCCGTGCGACGCGAACAGCGCACGCGTCATGACGCCCGTCAGCAGCGAGAAGGGATTGAGCAGGTCGAGGAAGCGGCCCTGAAACTCCGTGTCCGCGCCGATGGGGAGGCCTCTGAGCATGTTGCCGGCGGCGACTCCGAACAGAAGCGCCGCAACCGCGCTTGAGAGCGAGAACGCGACGTCCCAGCACGACCGCCACGCCCGCGACTGCCGCTTGCCGCGGAACTCCATGGCCACCGCCCGGAAGACGAGCGCGACGAGCAGCAGCATGAACGCGAGATAGAACCCCGAAAAGGCTGTCGCATAGGCGATGGGGAACGCCGCGAACAGCGCGCCGCCGAAGGTGACCAGCCAGACCTCGTTGCCGTCCCAAACCGGACCGATGGAGTTCATCAGCGTGCGGCGGCCATCGTCTCCGCGGGCGAACAGATGCAGCGCGCCCACGCCGAGGTCGAACCCGTCGAGGATGGCGTAGCCCGTAAGCAGCACGCCAAGCGTCACAAACCAGAACACGTTGAGATCCATTACTTTGCCCCCTTCCTGCCCGCCTGCGCCGGCGCGTAATCCGCCTCCGGACCCTTCCTGATCTTGTCGAGCGTCACGACAATCCACACCGCGAACAGCAGGGCATACACCAGGCTGAACAGGACTATGGAGATGACCACCTCGGCCGGATTGACGCAGCGGGAGACGGCGTCACTTGTCCTGAGCATGTGCCACACCGCCCACGGCTGCCGCCCGACCTCGGCGGCGACCCAGCCAAGCTGATTGGCGGCGTACGGCGCGATGACGGAAACGACGAACACCCACATAAGCCAGGCCTTGTTGAACAGGGCTCCGCGCCACAGCAGAAACAGCCCCAGCAGGCTGATGCCGATGAAGTACATCCCCAGCCCCACCATAACGTGGAACGAGACGAAGGGAATGACCACAGGCGGCCAGTCGCTTTCGGGGAACTCGTTGAGGCCGGGCACGGGCTTATTGAAATCGCGGTGCACAAGGAAGCTGAGGCCGCCGGGTATGGCGATGGCGGCTTTCACGCGGCGCTCGCGGGTGTCGGGGATCCCGAAGATATGCAGCGGCGCGCCTTTCGTGCCGGTCTCGAAATGCCCCTCCAGCGCGGCCAGCTTCTCGGGCTGGTACTGGGCCACCTCGCGGCCGTGGATATCGCCCGAGAGCAGTTGCGCGAGCGAAGCGGCGGCGGCAACGACTATCGCCACGGTGAAGCACTTCTTCGACATCTCGACGTGGCGGTTCTTGAGGATGTAATACGCCGTGACGCTCATAACGAAGAACGCGCCCATAATGATGGCGCCGAGCAGGACGTGCTGAAGCCGCGTCATGCTGCTGGGGTTGAACACCATGGCCCAGAAATCGGTGATCTCCGCGCGCATCACGCCGTTGCGCTCCACAAGCCGGAAACCCGCCGGGGTCTGCTGCCACGAGTTGGCGACGACGATCCAGACGGCCGAGAGCATGGAGCCGAGCGCCACCATGCAGGTGGCGAAGAAATGCCACCCCGCCGACACGCGGTCCCAACCGAACACGAGCACCGCCAGAAAGACGGACTCGAGGAAGAACGCGAAGATCCCCTCCGCCGCGAGCGGCGAGCCGAACACATCCCCGACGAAGCGGGAGTAGGCGCTCCAGTTCGTGCCGAACTGGAACTCCATAACGATGCCCGTAGCCACCCCCATGGCGAAGTTCACGGCGAAGATGCCCGTCCAGAACTTCGTCAACGCCTCGTACTGCGGGTCGCGCGTTCGGAGGTACATCGCTTCGGTGGCGACCAGTATCACCCCGAGCCCGATGGTGAGCGGCGGGAAGAGGTAGTGAAACATGATCGTCAGCGCAAACTGAATCCGTGACAGGTCTACAATATCAAGCTGCATCGGCGCGTAAGCCCTCCAGGGTCAGGACAGGAGCTAGAAACACAGTGATTGACTTCTGAATTCGCCCGGCGCAGCAGATATTCCTGCGGACGGCCAACCCTGTTTTGCCGGCGGCCGAGAGCGCCTCAGTACGTGAGGGTCGCCCCCACCTTCAGCACTTCGGCTCCGAGCCCCAGCGCGCGCACGCGGCGAACGTAGTCGCCCGGGTCCTGGCGGATCAGATCGAACGTGTTGTAGTGCATCGGAATCGTCAGCTTCGCCTGCAGAAGCTCGGCCGCCTTCACCGCGTCATCCGGCCCCATGGTGAAGTTGTCGCCAATCGGGAGCAGCGCGACATCGAGCGGGTTCATCTCACCGATGAGCTTCATGTCGTAAAAAAGCCCCGTGTCGCCGGCGTGGTAGAGCGTCCGGCCGTCTGCTTTGACGATGATCCCGGCGGCTGGCCCGAGCGCTCTGGGGCCGTCCGGAGTCTCGACGGTGTTGCCGTGGTGAGCGATGGTCAGCTTGACGCGCCCGAAATCGAAATCGTGACCGCCGCCGATGTGCATGGGATGCGCCTTCGCGCCTCTGGACTGGCAGTAACCCGCCATCTCGAATGTGGAGATGATGGTGGCGCCGCAGCGCTTCGCGATCTCGATGCCGTCGCCGAGGTGATCGCCGTGCCCGTGCGTGATGAGGACGTAGTCCACATTCAGGTCTTCAGCGGCCGCCGCGGCGACAGGGTTTCCCGTGAGGAAGGGATCAATGGCGAGGCGCGCTTTGTCTGCTTTGACTAAGAATGCATCGTGACCCAGATAGGTGAGTTCCGGCATGTGGCCTCCTCCTTTCCGGCTATTCAGTCCGGGCGAGCGGCATCCTTGAGATAGGCGATGATCCTGTCGTCGTCATCCGCGATCAGGGTATCACCGTCGACGAGGGTGGGAACGTAGGTCTGGCCGCTGACCTGCTGGAGATCAGTGCGCGCGCCGTGGTCGCGCGGCACTTCAACTATGTCTATGTTTATGCCGTTTTCCTGTATATAGTGCAGCACGTGCTGGCAGTACGGGCAGGTTCGGAGAACGTAGAGCTTCATACTTCGGGTGATGTCCTTTCCGGCTCCCCACCCTCGCAGCGCTCCTCGGCGCACACGGTCATGACGGCGTCTGACATGCCATGAATCAGTTTCTTGTCCGCCCGGCAGATGGTGGCGAGCACTCCCGCCAGGACGGGCTCGTCGCCGATGACGTAGTAGTACGGCGACAGGCGCGCGCGCCCGGTCATGCTTCCGGTCTGGCCGGTTCGGTGGTCGTAGTAATCGACCTCGAGCCTACGGCCCTCTTCGAACCTCTGCAGAATATGCGGCGTGTGGTCGAACTGCTCCAACGCCGACCGGAGCGCCTGTGCCCACTCGTCCTGCGACACGTCGTGCCCCACGACAACACCGCGCGAGCCCCACGCGAGAGGGGAGAACCCGCTCGGCTTGACGACCATGCGGCGTTCCTTCTGCGACGCTTCGGCGAGGTCGAGGAAATCGCGCACAGGCCGTCCCCGGAAGGTGAGACCGGGAATGGACGCATGCGCGGGAACGGGGCTGGGGTCGAGCACCCAGGTTTCGGGGACGGCGGCCTTCAGAAACGCGTAGTGCTCGCCCATCTCGTCAGCGAAGAAATCGGCCAGCGCTTCGTGCCTCAGCAGCCCGAGCGCGAGTTTCTCTTCCAGAAACGGCTTGTAGGGCGGAGACACGGCGACATTGCGTTTCTTGGCGGCATACATCACCAGTTCGGACTTCGGGATGTTCCGGAGGTCGAAAAGCTCGAAGAAGCGCCACAAGACGTCAATCGGCGCCCGCACTTCGCCGTTGTCGAGCCAGAGGCCCTCTTCGTCGAAGATGACCTCCTGAGGCGTCACGCACCACGCGCAGTAGCCCATCGCGCGCAGGATTGATGCGAGGTGCTGCAGTTCCGGGCGGTAGTCCTCGGATTCGTCGGAGACGACGATGGCGAGCGTCCACGACTCTTTGCCGGCAACGTCCGTCACGGCCCGCGCGAAGGCTTCCGGCACCCCGTCCGCGCCGCCGATCACGTTCATTCCGTTGGCCGCGTACGCCCGCGCGAGCGCCGCAGTCTCACCGGCCCCGCCGGGCACCGAGTCGAGTTCGGTCACCCACATGCGCCCATCGCCGAGGATCAGGTCGGGGCGCAGCAGGCGAGGCAGGTGCTGCTTCGAGAAGTGCATCCGGCTGAAATCGGCCAGCCACCCGGGCTTGCCGCGGTCGAGCCAGTCCTTCGCCCACTCGTGCCCCTTGCGCAGATACAGGTGGTTCACGGCTTTGTAGAACGACCAGACCGCCGGGCCGAGGTCTCTGATGAACTGCGCTTCCTGAGTGCTGAGCACGAACGGAGAGGGAGAAACACGGTGCCACGCATCCTGGCCCCACACCCCCTGCGCGTGAAGCGAATCGGCGAGAGATGCGGGCCATCCCGCGTCTGTCGCAAGCGGGGAAAGCTCCAGTCCGGCCGGAGCCGCATGTTGACATTGTGGTTGCGTCAAAGCTTCATTACCCTGTCTTTTCGCCGGAAGCTATTATACTCTTTTTCAGAACGCTTCCCTCCCGAATGAGTTCCCCCCGGACGACCGCGCCAGTCATGGAGCGGGTATCTCCCAGCGGGTCTGTTCTTCCCGCGCGCACTGTGTGATGCGCGCGGGGAGGACCCAATCCACGGCGGGCAGGCCCAGGTAATCAGCGAGACCCCGCATCACGGCCTGCTCAATGCCAGGCGTCTCCGGCAGCCAGAGATGCCCCTGATACAACACGGCGCCCGCCGCACGCCACTGAGCGCCCCCGGCGACCTTCGCCCCGACTCCCCTGTCAGGTCGCCCCGCTCGACGGACGCGGCGCAGAAGACGCCGCGCCCGGGTGCGGGCCCGGCCGCCTGCACAACAGGCACCCCGCAGCCGGCGAGCGCTTCTTTCAGCACGAGATGGAGGGACATGTAGCTCTGGCGCAGATCGCGCAGAGCGGGCAGCGTCCTCGGCCAGATGACCGAGAACGAAAGCTGATCTGCATGGAAGACCACTCCCCCGCCCGTCGGGCGGCGAAAGAGACTGGCGCCGGGATGCGCGCGGGCGGCGGACAGCGCGGCGTCTTCCGGCACGGTGCGGCCGGCGGTGACCGTTGGTCCGCTCCAGCGATAGAAGCGGCAGATCGGCCCCTCTCCCGGCTCGAACCCGGCCGCGAGATGGTAGTCCACGGCCATGTTCACGCCGCCGGGCAGGGTGTCGGACGGCACGGCGCGCAGGTTCACGGCCCTGCTGAGGGGCCGGAATCGCCCTTCCAGACCAGCACCGGCTCGCGGGCGGCGCGCACTTCGTCGAGACGTCCGACCGGCGTGGAGCGCGGCGCGGCGTGCGCAGCTTCGGGATCTGACGTGATCAGGCGGTCAATCTCGAGCAGCGCGTCAACAAACGCGTCGAGAGTCTCCCTGCTCTCCGACTCGGTCGGCTCGATCATCAGCGCTTCTTCGACGATGAGCGGGAAGTATGTCGTCGGCGGATGGAAGCCCGCATCAAGCAAACACATGGCGATGTCTAACGCCCTGGCCCCGCGCTCTTTCTGGGCTCTGGCCGACAGGACGCACTCGTGCATGCAGGGCTCGTCAACGTGCGGGGCAAACGTCCCGGACAGGCGCGCCCGAAGGTAGTTCGCGCTGGTTACTGCGCCAAGCGTATGCTCGCGCAGCCCTTCCGGCCCGAGCGCGCGCAGATAGGCGTACGCCCGTGTGAGGATTCCGACGCTGCCAGCGAAGCCACGAAGCAGACCGATGCTGCTCGGCGGGCGCTGGAGCGAATAAACGCCGCCGTCCTCGGTTACCACCCACCCCGGCAGAAATTCGGCGAGATGCGCGGCCACTCCCACCGGGCCCGCGCCGGGACCGCCGCCCCCGTGCGGGGTCGAGAGCGTCTTGTGCGTATTGACATGCACGATGTCGAAGCCAAGGTCGCCCGGACGCACGACGCCCGCAAGCGCGTTCAGATTCGCGCCGTCAAGGTACAGAAGCGCCCCGCACCCGTGCACGATATCGGCGATCTCGAGTATCTCGTCCTCGAACAGCCCGAGCGTGTTCGGGTTAGTGAGCATGAAGAGCGCCACGCTGCCGTCCATCACCTCGCGCAGCGCACTGAGCGATGTGCGCCCCCGGCTGTTGGAACTGACGGTCACAACCTCGAAGCCGCCCAGACGGGCGCTCGCGGGATTGGTTCCGTGAGCCGTATCCGGGAGCACGACACGGGTTCGCTTCTCACCCCGCGATTTGTGGTAAGCCCGCGACACGAGTATTCCCGCAAGCTCGCCGTGCGCTCCCGCGGCACAGTGAAGGCTGAACGCGGACATCCCGCAGATCTCCTGGAGCATCTGCTGCAAACCGTGGAGCATGCCAAGCGTCCCCTGAGCGCACTCATCGGGAGCGAAGGGGTGCATCCCGGCGAAGTTGGGCAGGGCCGCGACCTTCTCGTTGACCCTCGGGTTGTATTTCATGGTGCACGACCCGAGCGGGTAGAAATGCGTGTCTATGCAGGCATTGAGCTGCGACAGGCGGGTGAAGTGGCGCACGGCATCGAGCTCGGACACTTCGGGCAGATCGGCGGGCTCGGAGCGCAGGTACTTCGCGGGTATCAACTCAGCGGCGGACGGTTCGGGAACACCCGGCGGCCGGGGCGCCCAGCCCCGGTTTCCGGCCTTCGCCTGCTCGAAGAGCAGCTTCGGCGCGTTCAACTCAACACCTCCGCAAGCGCGCTGGCAAAGGATTCTATGTCGTCGGCGGTCTTCGTCTCGGTCACACAAACCAGCAGCTCGTTTTCGCGGCCCGGACAGCAGCGGCCCAGGTCGAACCCCGCCCAGTAGCCGCGCTCGAGCAGGCGCCGGTTGACTTCGGCGGCGGGCATCGGCAGGCGCAGGGCAAACTCGTTGAAGAAGGGGCCGTCAAAGGCAAGGCTGACGCCGGGGATCTTCGCCAGCGTATCGGCGGCGAAATGGCTGAGAACCGCGTTCTGCCGGGCGATCTCCTGGAATCCGGCGCGCCCAACAAGCGACAGATAGATGGTGCTCGACAGCGCAAGCAGCGCCTGATTCGTGCAGATGTTGCTGGTGGCGCGCTCGCGGCGGATATGCTGCTCGCGAGCCTGCAGAGTGAGCGTGAAACCGCGGCGGCCTTCGGCGTCCCACGCCATTCCGGCTAGCCGTCCGGGCATCTGGCGCACCAGGTCGCCGCGAACGGCGAAGTATCCCGCGTACGGGCCACCGTAGTTGAGCGGAATCCCGAGCGGCTGGCAGTCGCCGACGGCGATATCGGCCCCGGCCTCTCCCGGCGGCTTGAGAAGTCCGAGCGCGAGCGGGTTCGCGGCGACGATGAAGAGCGCGCCGCAGGCCTTCGCCGCCTCGCGGAGCGCGTCGAGGTCCTCGAGCTGTCCGAAGAAGTTCGGCTGCTGGACGATGAGACAGGCGGCATCCTGATCATCCGGCGAAAGAACCCCATCAAGGTTCGTGACGCCGCCGGACAGCGGCGTCTCGACAAGGGCCGCTTCGATTCCGGACAGATACGTGCGCACGACTTCGCGCCACTGAGGATGCGCCGCCCCACTCACGATGACCCGCGAGCGCTTCGTCTTGCGCAGGGCGAGCAGCGCGGCTTCGGCCATGGCCGACGGGCCGTCATACATGGAAGCGTTGGCGACGTCCATCGCGGTGATGCGCGATATCATCGTCTGAAACTCGAAAATGGCAGTCAGCGTGCCCTGGCTCGCTTCCGCCTGGTAGGGGGTGTAAGCGGTCAGGAACTCCCCGCGCGAGATGAGAGACTCGATAGCGGCGGGGATGGCGTGCTCGTAGGCGCCAGCGCCCAGAAAACAGCGTCCCGCGCCTGCCGGCGCATTCGCCGATGCGACCTCGTTCATGTGGCGCACAAGCTCGTGCTCGGACATGCCGGGGGGAAGGTTGAGCAGCCCGTCAATGCGGCGCGGGATTGCGGTGAGAAACTCCTCGACGCCCGCGACGCCAGCGGCCGCGAGCATTTCGCGCCG
>JAGVUD010000439.1 GCA_019136435.1 Armatimonadota bacterium
GTGGGCGCGGTTCGGCTTAGGTTTTTTTGTGCAAGACGGCTCGCGCCGCCGCATGACTTCCCAAGGCGGCCCCGGGTGGTGTATCCTGCACCGGCACTATCAGGAGGCAGAGAGTTTATGAACCTGGCCGAGAGGCTTCTTCAAAGCGCGGCGGCGCATTCGGAAAGAACGGCAATCATCTTCAGGGACAGGGAGATAACCTACGGCGAGGTCGCCGAGCAGGTGCTGTCGGCCGCGCGCTCTTTCGCGGCGATGGGCGTGGGCAGGGGCGATGCCGTGATGCTGATCATGCGCAACTGCCCCGAGTTCGTCGTGTCCTATCTTGCGCTTGCGCGCATCGGCGCAATCAGCGCCCCCCTGAACCCGGCGGCGTCGCCGCGCGAGGTGACCGCGGCCGCCGAAAGCTGCGGGGCGGTTGGAATCATCGCGCAGGCACGCTACCTGGAGAACGCGGCCGAAGCCTGCTCGCGCAAGAGAGTCCGGTTCACGGTCGTCGCGGACGGGCCCTGCACCGGCCCTGACCAGATTCCGTTCGAGAAGCTGCTCTCCGCCGCCGCCGGCGCGCCGCTCCCGGAGGGTCCGGCGGACGACGACATCGCGGCGCTGCTCTTTACTTCGGGCGTGACGGGGCAGAGCAAAGCGGTAATGCTTTCGCACAGAAACGTAATCTCGAACGGCGAGTCCTGCGTGACGGTCTTCCACTGCTCTCCGGAGGACCGCTGCCTGACCGTGCTGCCGATGTTCCACGTCTTCTGCTGGACAGTGTGCGTGGTGATGCTGATGCTTTCGGGCGGGGCCATCGTCATCGTCGAGTCGGTGCAGCCGTTCTCTGAGGTGCTGGCGGCCTGCGCGCGGCACGGGGTAACGGTATTCATCGGGGTGCCGGCGATCTTTGCGGCGATCGTGAAGGCGCCGGGGTTGACGCTCGAGACACTGGGCGGCCGCGTCCGCTGGGCCCTGAGCGGCGCGGCGCCTCTGGCTGTTCAGGTGCAGCGGGGGTTCGAGGAGAAGCTCGGAATTCCGCTCATTCAGGGCTACGGGCTGACCGAGGCCAGCCCGGTGGTCTCGACCAATCCGCCGCACGGCCTCAGCAAGCACGGCAGTATCGGGCCGCCGATACCGAACGTCTCGGTGCAGATACGCGGCGAAGACGGGACCGTGCTCGGACCGGGCGAGGTCGGAGAGCTGGTGGTGAAAGGCCCGAACGTGATGCGCGGCTACTGGAACGACCCCGAGGCAACCGCCGCGGCTTTTATGGAGGACGGATGGCTGAGGACCGGCGACCTCGGCGCCTTTGACGACGACGGGTACATCTTCCTTGTGGACCGGGCCAAGGACCTGGTGATCGTAAAAGGGCTGAACGTATATCCGCGCGAGGTGGAGGAAGTTCTGCTGGAACACCCGTCGGTTGCCGATGCGGCGGTGATCGGCGTGCCGGACCACACCGGCGACGAAACACTGCGCGCGTATGTCGTGCTCAAGGAGGGCGCGAGCGCGACTCCGGATGAGCTTCTCGGGCTTTTCAAGGACAGGCTGGCGCGATACAAGACGCCGCGCGCCGTGATTGTTCTGGACCAGATGCCGACGAACACGCTGGGCAAGACTCTGAAGCGGGTGCTTCGGGAGCAGGCTCGCGAGGAGATCGCCGGCGGCAGGTGTGGCTGAGGCGTGGTTCCCATGAACGGCGACCGTCTCGGCATCGGAGTGATAGGCTGCGGGATGATGGCGCAGAGTGTGCACCTCCCGAATATCGCGCGCCACCCCGATCTGGAACTGCGCTGGTGCTGTGATCCGAATCCGGCCGCGCTGGAGCAGGCGCGGAAAGCGTTCCATCCCGCACACGCAACAGCGGACGCGCGGGACGTAGCGGCGGATGAGAACTGCCATCTGGCGCTGATTGCGGCGAGTCACGGCGCGCGGCGCGGCCTTGTGGAACTGTTCGCCCGCGCAGGCAAGCATATCTATCTCGAAAAGCCGATGGCGGAGAGCTTCGAGGAACTGCGTCATCTGCTCGGGGTGGTGAGCCAGACCGGAGCGCTGCTGACGGTAGGGCACAACCGCCGCATGGCGCCCGCTGTGATTGAGGCTCAGCGCATGCTCGAGAAGCATCGCGCCCGGCCGGTTTCGCCGCAATGGCGATACAACCGCGACGGCGTCGGGCCGGCCGATCTTCCGGGCGAGAACCGCACGATGGTTCTGCTGCGCGTCAACGACGACTTCTGGTCGTGGAAGAAGTGGGCGTTCGCCGCCGGCGCGCTGATGAACGAGATGACCCACTTTGCCGACCTTGCGGGCGCGTTTGTGACGGCGCCGCCCGTGCGCGTAACCACCACCGGCGAGAAGGCCGGAAACCACGTCATCACGATCGAGTATGCGGACGGGTCAATCGCGACGATCTTCGCGACCGTGTTCGGGAGCTTCGGATACCCGAAGGAGCTTGTCGAGATATACCACAACGGCAGCGCGATTGTGATGGACCATCTGTGCGAGATCAGGACGGCGGGGATAGAGGGCGAGCCGCTGCGGACGGCGTTCCCGATTCCGGGCGGGCAAGGGGAAGGAATCGAGGGATACTATCGGGCGATTGGGGCGGCGCAGGCGCAGGCCATCGCGAAGGGGGACAACTCGATACTGCCCCAGCAGCCGGATAAGGGGCACTACGCGCTGCTGACGAATCTCGTGGGCGCCGTCCGCGAGCGCCGGCAGCCTGTGTGTTCGGCGGAAGTGGCCGCGGTCAGCACAGCAGTGATTCTGCGGGCAGCCGAATCGGAAGCGCTCGGCGGCGTGCCGGTGGCGATTTCCCCGGAGGATTACTCCGTCTAGCCCTTGCCCTCCGCCCGCCTGATCTCGGCGTGCGAGGCGCGCAGATACTCCGGCTGGAAGTCCAGGGGCCCGGTCAGGCCGCCGGACTCCGCCGCCGCCCTTCCCCATTCGATGACTCTAAGGATGCTGACCGTGTCGAATCCTTCCTCGACCCTGGCCGCGCCGATGCAACTGGCGTATTTCGCGGCGGCCGGTCCGATGATGACCGGGCCGGGACTGCCGAGAGCATCCAGCCAGTGCTCGAGGTTTGACGCCGGGCAGACCTGATCCGGCGCGACCTCCGCCAGGGCTTCGCCCGCGCCGCCCACCCTGTACGCCCCGCAGTACACTTCGCCCGGGCAGGCTTCGATGAGCGGAACGACAAGCGCTCCGGGCGTCTGGACATTCGCGGCCAGCATTGCGAGCGTTGATGGCCCCGCCATCTGCGCGCCAGCAGCCGCGGCGAACGCCTTCGCCGCAGCCACGCCCACCCGCAAGCCCGTGAACGACCCCGGACCCCGCGTGCAGACAACAAGCTCGATGTCTTCCGGCCGGAGGCCGGAGCGGCCAAGCAGGTCGCGGACGATGCCCGCCAGGCGCTGAAGGGCGTCGCGCTCGTGCCGGAACGTCTCGCACTCGGCCTGGCCGGGCTCGCGCGAGACCGCCGCGGAGATGTCGGCAAGGCAGGTGTCTATGGCAAGTACTCTCAAAGGCAGTCCTCCGCCTCCGGCGGGGTGACCGTAATCCGCCTGTGCATGTCACCCTCGATGGAGATGCTCACCCGCCACACCCGTCCGCCCCAGTCGAACGACGGGCAGCGCCCGGGCCACTCGACCAGAACGATGCAGGAGCCGTCCAGATACTCGCGGATGCCCAGGTCTTCGATGTCCGAGCCCTCCGGCAGGCGGTAGAGATCAACGTGCACGAGGGGGATGCGGGCGGAGTACTCGTGCACGAACACGAAGGTGGGACTCGAGACCTGGCCGGGCGCGCCGAGAGCGCGCGCGACGCCGGAGACGAACGCCGTCTTCCCCGCGCCAAGAGGCCCCTCGAGCAGCACGGCATCGCCGGGCCGCAGCCTGCGGGCGAGCGTGGAGGCGCACTTGCGCGTCTCGCGCACGCTGGCGCTGTCTGTTACTTGCGCGGACGGGCTCACGGGGCGAAATGCTCGAACGCCGGGTGGATGGGCGCGCCGTCCGCCGCGAAGACTCCCGGCTCGCCTTCGTCGACCCTTCCCACGATTGCCGCCTGCGTGCCTGTTTCGATGACGATGCCGCCCAGCACAGCCTCGGCTCCTTCCGGCGCAATCGTGAAGAGAAGCTCGAAGTCCTCACCGCCGTGAAGGGCCGTGTCGGCCAGCGTTTCGCCGGTCAGATGGGCGGCGGCGGCCGCCGCGGGGCTGACGGGAAGAGCGCTGACATCCACGACGCACCGGACGCCGCTCGCCTCCGCGATGCGCCAGAGGTCGGACGAGAGGCCGTCGCTGATGTCCATCATCGCGTGAACCGCGTCCTGACGCGTCAGCCACAGCCCGGCGCTGGTGCGCGCGTGCGGGGCGGAGTAGCTCAGGATCAGTTCGTGATGCCCCTCCCAGGCCGCCCCGGGGCCCAGCCGCTCCAGAAGCCGCAGGGCCGCTCGCGAGCCGCCGAGACGCCCCGTGACGCAGATCAGGTCGCCGGGCCGGGCGGCGCTGCGCAGACACGACCGGCCCTGCCACTCGCCGGCGAGGCAGACATTGAGGATCACCCCGGACGAGCTCGCGACGGTGTCGCCTCCCGCGAGCGCCGCGCCATAGATTTCGAGGCAGGCAGCAACTCCGCGGACGAGATCCTCGGCATCGGCGGCCGGAAACTGCGGCCCAACACCGAGCGACAGGAACCCGGCCAGCGGGCGGGCGCCCATGGCGGCGAGGTCGGACAGCGATGAGATTGCCGCGCGCCAGCCAGCATCGAACGGGGCAATCCAGTCGAGCCGGAAGTGCCGGCCTTCGATCAGCAGATCGGTAGTGACAACCGCCTCGCCGCCGCACCGCAGCACGGCGGCATCGTCGCCCGGTCCCACGATGATGCGCTGATCTCCCCGCGCCGCCTGTGCGAGAGCGCGGTCAATGAAAGCGAACTCACCGCCCGTTTCTCCGATTGTCTGCCTGTCATTCACGGTATCTGCGAAACCTCAAGCCGCCCCGCAACATAGACCGCCCGGACGTCGCCGGACGACGCCTGCATGACGAGCCGGTCCACCACCGTTGAGTCCGCGGGCGGACGCGGAAGGCGGACGGCGACGGCATCGGCGCGCGCCCCGGGCGTCAGCACGCCCGCGCCTTCGATTCCAGCCGCGGCGGCGCCCTCGGCGGTAGCCATGGCGAACACATCGGAGGGAGCAAGCGGGTCGTTGCGGACCCTCGACGCCAGAAGCGCGAAGCGCATCTCCTCGAACATATCGAGGCGCTCGCTGGATATTGCGCTATCGGTGCCGAAGCCGCACGTCAGGCCAGCGCGGCGGGCGGCGGCAATGCCCGCAACCCCCGCCCCAAGCGCCGCGTTAGAGACCGGGCAGAAGGCCGCCGACACCCCGCGCGCCTTGAGGATGGCAAAATCGCCCCGCGACGCCTGCGTCAGATGCACCGCGAGCGTTCCCGGCCGCCAGTACGCCGCGTTGTCCAGATACTCCACCGGGCTCATCCGCCGCGCCTCCACCGGGATGCCGCGCTCACGATGCGCCTCGGCGATCTCCCCCCTGCCCTCGCGGATGTATCTGTCCTCCGCCGGCGACTCGGCGGCGTGGATGGAACGGGGGTAGTCCCCGAATTCCTGCACGACAGCCTTCAGTGCCGGTCTGGCGGCATTGTAGGCGGCGTGACAGCTCACACCCACCCGGACGTCCTCTCCGGCAAGCTCCTCAAGAGAGCGCACGCCTCGGCCGAGCCCTTCCAGCATTGCCGCCAGACCGGCCCTGGGGTCGGGAAAGAAGCACTCCTGAAAGACCACCCCGCGCATGCCCGTCTCGGCGATGGCGGCGGAGGACACACCGTGCGTGCTGTAGTCCGCCAGACTCGTGACTCCTCCCGCCAGGCACTCGCGCGCGCCCTGCCGGGCCGACTCCATCCAGAACTCGCGGTCGTGGGCGGCTATCTCGCGGGTCACTAGCTGAATCCACGCGGCGAACGGCAATCCGCGCCCGGCGCCGCGAAGCGCCGTCAGTTCCAGATGCGTGTGGCAGTTGACGAGCCCGGGAATCAGCACGCACCCCGGGAACTCGTGGACTGGTTCGCCCGGGTGGCGCGCCGCGACCTCGGCGCCTGCATGCGTAACGCGGCCAGACTCGACACGAATCTGGCCGCGCTCTATGACCGTTCCCGGCTCGGGCACAACACGGTCCGCCGACAGAATGAAGGGCCCGGCTGAAGTCAGTTCTTCGCCTCCAGCGTTTCCTTCGTAATGACCGTGGTCGGAAGCATGATCCGCTTCGGCACGGTTTCGCCCGCGAGAATCTTGAGGGCCGCGTCAATAGCCTCCGGCCCGCAGGTGGGATACACGAACGTCGCGCTCAATATGCCGTCGCGGACGTACTTGACGCCCTCGTTCGGAAGCCCGTCAATCCCGATGAACTTGATAGTCTTCTCGCGGCCCTTGCCCTCCTGCTTCGCCGCCATGTAGGCGCCGTGGGCGCTCGGGTCGTTGTGTGCGTAAACGGCATCTATCCTGTCGAAGCGGGCAAGGGCGGACTTCATCTCCTTCTGGGCTTCCGGCTCGAGCCAGCGGCAGTCGGCTTCGAAAATGGTCTTGATGCCGGACCCTTGAATGCCCTTGACGAATCCCGTGTGCCGGTCCTGACCGGGGGTCGTGGTCATCAGGCCTTTCAACTCGACAATCTGCCCTTCGCCGCCCAGTGCCTTTACGACGTGCTTGCCGGCTTCCTCGCCGATCTGCTTGTTATCGCCGCCGATGAAGCAGGTGTATTTGTCTCCCTGCACTTCACGATCGAGCACGATGACGGGTATCCCTTTGTCCATCGCCTCGGCGACAGGCTGCGTGAGCGGAACGGTTTCCTTGGGCGAGATGATGATCAGGTCAACGCCCTGTTGAACGAACTCCTTGACCTGGTTCTGCTGGGTGGCGGTGTCGTTCTGAGCGTCCTTGAAGATCACCTTCAGTTCCGGGTGAGCCTCCGCCGCCTTCTTGATGTCGGCGTTCATCTGAACGCGCCAGGGCTCGCCGAGATTCGACTGCGAAAAGCCGATGTTCCAGACCTTTCCCTGCTGTCCCCCGGCGCCGCTGCCGGACGGGGCCTGTCTGGCGCAACCCGCGCACACCACAACCGCCGCCGCGGCGGCCGCAAGAGCATAGTACTTCATATCAGTTCTCCTCAGACACCTAAGATATCACAGACTCCGGGCCTGCCCCGGCCTCATGCTTTCCTTCGCTGCTGGATCAGCACCGCAACGACTATGATGAGCCCCTTTGCGAGCAGCCTCCACGGCTCAGGCACGGCATTGAGGCTTAGAATCTTATTGATATAGGCGATGATGAGGACCCCGACGAACGTGAGCCCCATCCCGCCCTGCCCGCCGTTCTGATGCGGCTGGCATTGATAAGCCCGGCGAGCGCGGCGAAGAACGCGCAGAGGCTGTACGCCCATATCTTGACCTGCGGCACGCGGATGCCCGACAGCCGGGCGGCCTCCTCGCTGCCGCCGACCGCATACAGCCTGCGGCCAAACGACGTGTACCGGACGACGACGGTCATGATGACGATCGCGAGCAGAAACAGCAGCGTGGCGGGCTGGATGCGCACCCACGGCAGGGAGGTAGTGAGCCAGTCGAACACAGGGGGCGAGCCTTCCTGCAACGCATACCAGTCCCTGGCCGCGGGCTGCACCTTGATGCCCCCGGAGATGACCTTTGCCGCACCCCTCGCCGCAACCATCATTGCCAGAGTCGCGACGAACGGCTGCATGCGGAAGCGCGAGATGAGAACGCCGTTGACGAGTCCGGCCGTCGCGCCCGCCGCCAGGCACGCCCCCGCCGCCGCTCCCACGCCCCACCCGTGCCCGATAAGAAGCAGAGCGAACAGGGTGGCGGCGAACCCCACTATGCTTCCGACCGACAGGTCAATTCCCCCGGTGAGTATGACAAGCGTCATTCCGCACGCGAGAAGGCCATACTCCGAGTACTCGAACAGGATGTCGCTCTGCGTCTGCCAGGTGAGGAAGATGGAGTGCCCTGTTTCGAGATTGCGCGGGGTGAAGAGCACGCCGAGCGCAATGACAACGACGAGCGCCAGCAGGCCGCGCAGGTTGGCGGCAGCCGCAAGAAGGCTGCGCCAGCTCGTCTGAAGCTGCTTCCCCGGAGCCTTATCCATCCGCCGCGCCCATCCGCGAGATATCGTTGAGCGCCGCGAAGCGTTCCTTCAGACTTCCGTACAGCGATGTGTAGAACTCGTGCAGCCCCTGATACGCCGCGGACGCGGCCGCATCGGGCGACACTGTGCGTACCGGCACGAGCGCCGCCGAGCAGGCTTCTTCTATGCTCCCCCATACACCCTGCGACACCCCCGCAAGCAGGGCGACGCCGTACGCGGGCCCCTCGTCCACATTGAGAGTCACGTGAGGACACCCGGTGATGTCGGCCAGAATCTGAGTCCAGACCGCGCTGCGCGCGCCGCCGCCCATCACCCGCGCCTGCGTTGCGTCAATGCCCATGCCGCGCATAATGCTGAAGCTGTCGGCCATCGCGAAGCCCACGCCTTCGAGCACGGCGCGGGCGAAATGTGCCTTCGTGTGCTTGAGCGTGGCGCCGAAGAACACCCCCCGCGCGCAGGGGTCCGGGTACGGAGTGCGCTCGCCGGAGAGATAGGGCAGGAAGAACAGCCCGTCCGCGCCGGGAGGGATATCCTTCGCGGATGCCGTGATGAGTTCGTACGGGTCCACGCCGCGCTCGGCGGCCGCCCGCTTCTCGTCCTCGCAGAACGTGTCGCGGTACCAGCGCAGCGACCCTCCCGCCGAGAGCACCACGCCCATGACGTGCCACTTGCCCGAAACGGCGTGGCAGAATGTGTGCGTGCGCAGTTTGTCGTCCACGAACGGGCTGCCGGCGAAGGCGAACACGACGCCGGACGTGCCGAGCGACGAACTGACCAGGCCCGGCTTCACGATGCCGCTGCCGAGGCCGCCAGCCGCCTGATCGCCTCCGCCCCCGACCACCGGCGTGCCCGCCCTCAGCCCGAGCGCATCCGCGGCCTGCGCGCTGAGGTGTCCCGAAACCTCCACCGACTCGAAACACTCGGGCAGCCAGTTCTCCTCGACGAAGGCCGCGGCGGCCATCTCGGGCGACCATTTGCGCTCGCGCACGTTCAGGAGGGAAGTCCCGGAGGCGTCGGACACTTCGGTGGCGTACGCGCCCGTGAGCAGGAGCCGGATGTAGTCCTTCGGGAGCAGCACCCTGCGAACCCGCGCGAACGCATCCGGCTCGTTGTTCCTGAGCCAGACGATCTTCGGCGCCTGAAAGCCGGTCAGCACCGGATTGAGCGTCACCCGCTCCACGGTCTCGCGCCCGGCGCGTTCGGTGATCTCGCGGCATTCGGCAGCCGTCCGCTGGTCGCACCAGAGAATGGCCGGGCGGATGACCTCGTCGCGCGCGTCGAGAAACACCGCCCCGTGCATCTGGCCCGACAGCCCAATCGCCGCGATATCCTCGCCTCTGACGCCTGCCTTTGCGCACGCTTCGGGAACGCACGCCCGGACGCCGTCCCACCAGTCGCGCGGGTGCTGTTCGGCCCACAGAGGCCGCGGAATCGAGAGCGGATACTCGGACGCGGCGGAAGCCCTGACAGCACCGGTCTCATCAATGACCAGCGCCCGGGCTCCGCCCGTGCCGATATCAATGCCCAGCAGACAGCCCATCGCCCGGCCTCCCTTCGGCCCTTACGCGAACTGCTTCAGATGCGCGAGGCCCTTCTCCATGCCCTGCTCGCGCCCGAGAGCGCCGTCCTCATGCTCTATGGACAGCACGCCGTCGTAGCCCGCGCGCTTGAGTCTCGCGATGTAGATTCCCCAGTTGATGAGGCCGTATCCCGGCACCACGTAGCGCCACCACCCGGAGTTCAGAACGCCGATCCACGCGCGCTGATCGTAGCGGATCTCGGTGTCCTTCGCGTGCGTGTGGAAGATGCGATCCTTGAAGACATCCACGGCCTTCAGGTAGTCAACTTCCTGATGCACGAGGTGCGACGGGTCGTAGTTGAGGCCGAAGTTCGCGTCCGGCACCGCTTCGAATATCGCTTCGAAATGCGGAAGGCTCTGGATGTTCGTGGCGAACCAGTTTTCGAGGCAGACCTTGATGCCCTTGTCCGCGGCGTATTTCACGAGCGGAGAGAACGCCGGCTTGCAGTCCTCGGCGATGGTCTTGAAGCGATCCTTGCCGTCCACCGGCATTCCGGCCAGCGTGCAGACCACATCGGTTCCGAGCTTGCTCGCCGCGTCCACGACCTGGCGGAACACCTTGCCCTGCGCCTCGCGCGTGTCGGGCTTCACGGCGTCCGAATACCAGGCGAGGCTGCTGATGGCCAGCTTGTGGTCCGCGAAAAGCTGCCTGATCCTGTCGGCCTGGGCGTCGGTGAGGTTCGCCGTGTCAACGTGCTTCGAGCCCGGCCCGGCCGCGACCTCCAGCGCATCGAACCCGGCCTTCGATGCGAACTCAACGACATACTCGAGTGTTTCGCCGCCAAACGGCGATGTCAGAAATCCAACCTGCATAGTTTGCTCCTGCTCTGTCATGCCCCCTTTCGCGCAAGCGGTGGAGGCTCTCGACAATCAAGTTTCGCCTGCGAACGCGCATATCCTCCGCCAGAACAGCGATTCGAACCCCTCGACATCAAGATCCACCGCAACGCGCACGCCGCATGCGGTGCGCGACGGCTTGCGCTCGAACGCGAGCACCCCGGCTTCCGGCCCCACCGTCTGCACGCGGGCGGGCAGCGAGCGCCACGTGATGAGCTTCGAGCGGAACAGGGCAGCGGCGGCGACGGCGGCGTGAAGAGGCGCCGCCGCGCCGGATGGCACGGAGTGACGCACAGCCGACGCGAGAAGCCGGGCGCGGGGCGTGTCGAGGGCTTCGAGTTCGTTGAGCCGCGCGGGAGACAGGCTGGTCCGGCGCGTGGCGTTGAGGCCGCAGAGCAGAACGGGCGCGCCGGAGGTCAGCACCATGTCCGCGGCAGGCGGGTCGAGCCGGAAGCTCTCCTCGGGGCGGATGGACCTCGCGTCCACGCCCTTGAAGTCGCCTCCCTGAATGAACAGGCCGCGAAGCGACCGGAACGCGCAGGGGTGATCGCGCGCCATCCGAGCGGCGTTCGTGAGCGGGCCGGTGGTGATGAGACAAAGCGCGCCCTCGTGCAGGCCGGCCATCTGGAGCAGCAGCGACGCCGCCGAACGGGCATCTACGTTGGGAGGCACCTCAGACGGCTGATCGCACCCGCATCCGGCTTGGCTGCCAGCCGCAACGGGTACATCCTGCCGTCCCGCTGCCTCGAGCAGCGCGCAGGCCGTGCGCGCGCGCATCCGCACGTCGCCGGACACAGTGGTGACCCCGGCGAGCTGGAGTTCGGGAGAGGCGAGGATGAACGCAAGTGTGAACAGAGCGT
>JAGVUD010000152.1 GCA_019136435.1 Armatimonadota bacterium
CGGGCCGGCAACAGGCTCTATCTCAGAAATGACGCCAACACGGCTTGGGAGGGCGGCCTGTCGCCTGGCGCAGTGAGCGTGATTCAGAACTCACAGGGGTGGGTGGACTGCGAAAACACCAAGGTGACAACTTCGGGCAACACGCTTACCATCCAGTGGGCACTGTTGATTAAGGACAAACTGCCCGCCTCGGGCGTCCGGGGCTGGATGTTCGTCAAGGACACGAGCGGGCGGCAGGACGGATGGGACGAGATGGCCGCCTATGGCGGCAGCCGGACTCCGGCCAATGTCAACGTCACTCCGGCTTCGGGTACCGCATACGCCGGCATCCGCTCCACGCTGATCGCCCAGTACACCGACCCGGATGGCGGCGGCGATCTGTCCAGGGCGTATCTGCTGTGCAATACGGCTCTTTCGTCAGCGTCCGCTTGCAGCCTCCTCTACGACGCGAGCGCCAACAGGCTCTATCTCCGTAACGATGCCAGTACGGCGTGGCTGGGCGGCTACGCGCCGGGCTCGCCCGATGTCATCGAGAACAGCCAGTGCCGGGTGTACTGCCAGGAGACAACCGCGCAGACTGCCGGGTCAGGGCTTACCGTCGCGTGGCGCGTTGAGTTCAAGGCATCCATGATCGGCAAGGCGCTGAAAACGTGGCTGTACTGCACGGACAACTCCGCTCTGTCCGACGGCTGGGACGAGATGGGCACGCTTTCCGTGGCGGCTCCGCCGAACTTCGCGCCCCAGAACGTCAGTCTCAACCACACCGGGGCTCTGACCGCCGGAAGCCGCGTCACGTTCACGTCGGTCTTTTCGGATGCCAACGGCGCGGCGGACATCGCCGGCGGGTACCTGCTGTTCAACGAAACCGCCAACGCGGGGAACGCCTGCTACCTGCGCTATGATGCCGCAAACAACAAGCTCTTCATCCGCGACGACGCGAACACCGCATGGCTGGGCGGCTTTGCCCCGGCGTCCTCGAACGTCATTGAGAACGCGAACGTGAAGCTCTACTGCGCGGATACCACCGCAGCCTTCTCGGGCAGCGAAATGACCGTCACCTGGAGCGTCGAGTTCAAGAGCCCCATGGTCGGCCGGTCGCCGAAGGGCTGGATGTACGTGCTGGACAGGAAGAACCTGTCGGACGGCTGGGACGACATGGGCACGTTCCCGATATCCGCGCCTGTCAATCACCCGCCCGCCAACGTCAGCCTGTCTCCTGCCAGCGGCAACCCCGCAATCGGCGCAAAGCAGACCTTCACCGCCGTTTATTCCGACCCCAACGGGCATGCGGATATCAACTCGGTGCTCCTGCTAATCAACTCCGCCGCATCGGGCGCGAACGGCATCCTCTGCTGGTACGACCGGGCCACTGATAAGCTCTATCTCCGGGATGACGCGGATACGGCATGGCTGGGCGGATATGCTCCGGGCTCGGCGAACGTCATCGGAAACTCGCGCGCCACGCTCCACTGCGCCGAGACAACGGCGGTGGGCGATGGGCAGAACCTTACTGTCGCGTGGCGGATCGAGCCGAAGTCGCCCATGGCCGACAGAACCGCGGCAGGCTGGCTCCGTGTGACCGATGCGGGCGGCCTGAGCGACGGTTACGATGCGATGGGGCAGTACTTCTTCCCCGGGGCGCTCAACTATGCGCCGGCGTGCGATAGCCTCACGCCGGCGAGCGGCGTCATCGTCACCGATTACAGCATCAAGAAGAGCTTCACGGCCGTGTTCTCGGACATCAACGGAGTTCAGGACCTCTCGCAGTGCGAGCTTCTCATCAACTCCAGCCTGAATATGGCCAACGGCATCTATGTGCGCTACGATGCCAACGCGAACAAACTCTATCTTCGCAACGACGCGAACACCGCCTGGCTGGGCGGATATGCGCCGGGATCGGCGAACGTAATATCCAACTCGCGCGCGAAGCTCTACTGCGAGTTCACGAGCGCCGCTCCGTCTGCTGAGGCTCCGTCCACCGCGCTCGAAGTCGTATGGATGCTCGATTTCATGGGACTGACAGACAGCAACGGGGTTGTCACGCACTGGGCGTGGACGCAGGTGTCCGACGACTCGTCCGCGACCCAGGCGTGGAAGCAGATGGGCGGGTATAGCATTCTGAAGGTGGATCTGCCGCCGCCGCCGGGCTGATAGCTGTCTCCGCGGCACCCAGACGCGGCGATATGCGGTTTCGGTTACGCAAGAGCTTGCATCTGCCGTCCGCCGCGGCTACAATGGGGAGCGGGCAGGTTCAGAACATCGAGCGCCGTCGCTCGATGTGTCGGCGCGTACAGCCGCGTCCGGTTTTGAAGGGCGCAAGTCCACGCAGTGCTGCCCTGCCGCAATGGCGCGGGAGCAGCGGCGTGGATCACACGCCGGAAGCTCCGGGAAACACTGATACACCGCGGCAATGGTCCGATCTTGGGGCGGCCGCGGCTCCCCGTTTCCCGGCCCGCCTTCTCCGAAGGCCGCCGGGGGCGTTTTCGCGCAGTGCCGCGCACATTCCATAACAACCGGCTCAGGCCGGGAAAGACTATGCTTACATGACGGGATTTCCACGTAAACAGGGTCTGTATGACCCGAAGCTCGAGAAGGAAAGCTGCGGCGTCGGCTTCATCGTCCACCTAAAAGGACAGCCCTCGCACAAAATCGTTACCGATTCACTGACCGCGCTGGTCAACATGAGGCACCGTGGCGCGTGCGGGTGCGAGTCCAACACGGGCGACGGCGCTGGAATGCTCCTGCAGCTTCCGCACAAGTTTCTCAGGAAGGCTGCGGCCGAATGCGGCATCACGCTCCCCGAGCCCGGCGCCTACGGCGTCGGCATGGTCTTCCTGCCCCGCGACGAAGCCGATCGCGCGCGCTGCGAGCAGACGCTCGAAGCCATCATCGCAGAAGAGGGACAGACGCTGCTCGGATGGCGCACAGTCCCCGTACGCAACGACACCCTGGGCCCTACGGCCGTTGCGGGCGAGCCGCTCATCCGGCAGGTGTTTATCGGGCTGAACTCCGGCATTGGCGGCGACGACCTCGCCTTCGAGCGCAAACTGTATCTGATCCGCCGCCGCGCCGAAAACGCACTGCGGGTCACCAGCCCCGACGGGCTGCAGTTCTACGTCGCCAGCCTTTCCACCCGCACCATCGTCTACAAGGGGATGCTGCTGAGCGAGCAGGTCGAGGACTACTTCCCTGAACTGCTCGACGAGGACGTCGAAAGCGCGCTTGCGCTGGTTCACTCGCGCTTCAGCACGAACACCTTCCCGAACTGGGAGCGTTCGCATCCGTACCGCTATGTCGCGCACAACGGCGAGATCAACACCCTGCGCGGAAACGTGAACCTGATGCGCGCCCGCCAGAGCATGTGCGCCTCCGGCATCTTCGGCGGCGACCTCGCGAAGGTGCTGCCTGTTGTCGACGAGGAAGGCAGCGACTCCGCGATCTTCGACAACACGCTCGAGTTCCTCCGCCTGACGGGCCGTTCGCTTCCGCACGCTGTCATGATGATGATCCCCGAGCCCTGGGCGAAGCATGGCGGAATGGACCCGGAGCTCCGCGCGTTTTACGAGTTCCACAGTTGCCTCATGGAGCCGTGGGACGGCCCGGCCTCAATCGCGTTCACCGACGGCGTGCAGATCGGGGCAGTGCTCGACCGGAACGGCCTGCGCCCGTCGCGCTACTACGTCACCAAGGATGACCTGGTCATAATGGCGTCCGAGGTTGGCGTGCTCGATATTGAGCCTTCGCGCGTGCTCATCAAGGGCCGCCTTCAGCCCGGCCGCATGTTTCTGGTGGACACGCGACTCGGCAGGATCGTCGCCGACGAAGAGCTGAAGCAGTCCATGGCGGCGGAGCATCCGTACCGGGAATGGCTGGACGAGAATCTTCTGCCGCTCGACGCGCTGCCCGAGCCTCCCGTCGTTCAGGAGCCCGACCACAATACCGTCACTCTGCGGCAGCAGGCGTTCGGATACACGTGGGAAGACCTCCGGATGCTTATCGCGCCGATGAGCGAGCAGGGGGTCGAGCCGCTTGGCTCGATGGGCAGCGACACGCCGCTAGCCGCGCTCTCCGACAAGCCCTATCTCCTCTACAACTACTTCAAGCAGCTTTTCGCGCAGGTCACCAACCCGCCCATTGACGCCATCCGCGAGGAGATCGTCACTTCGCTGGTCACAACGCTCGGGTCGGAGCGGAACCTGCTCCACCCGGAGCCAGCGTCCTGCCGGCACATCCGGCTAGAGACGCCGGTGCTCAGAAACGCCGAGCTGGAGCGCCTCCGGCACGTTGAGGCACCCGGGTTCAGCGCCGCCACGCTGCCCATTCTCTATCCGGTCGCGGGTGCGGGAGAGGCGCTGGAAGCCGCGATGGACGCTCTCTACGCCGCCGCCGACCGGGCGATTGAAGGCGGAGTCAACATCCTCATCCTTTCCGATCGCGGCGTTGACGCCGAGAGCGCGCCGATTCCGGCGCTGCTCGCGGTCGCCGGGCTGCATCACCATCTTATCCGCCAGGGCACCCGCACCAGAGTGGGGCTCGTGCTCGAATCCGGCGAGCCGCGCGAGATTCATCACTTCGCGCTGCTTCTGGGGTATGGCGTGGGCGCGATCAATCCCTATCTTGCCTTCGAGAGCATTGACGACCTCATCCGGCAGCAGCTTCTGAACGGCGAACTCGACTACGAAACCGCCGAAAAGAACTACGTGAAGGCGATCACCAAGGGCATCGTCAAGACGATGTCGAAGATGGGCATCTCGACGATCCAGAGCTACCGCGGCGCGCAGATTTTTGAGGCTGTCGGTCTGCGGCAGGACGTGATTGACCGCTACTTTACCTGGACATCCAGCCGCCTCGAAGGGGTGGGTTTGGATGTGATAGCCGAAGAAGCGGCGGCGAGGCATCGCCACGCTTTCGCCCGGCGGTCCGCCAACGGGCGCGTGCTCGATTCGGGCGGGCTGTATCAGTGGCGCGCCGACGGCGAGCATCATCTGTTCAATCCTACCACCATCCACCGCCTGCAGAAGGCCGTCGCCACGGGCGACTACAGCGGATTCAAGGATTTCTCGCGGGAGGTGGACGAGCAGTCCGAGCATCTGTGCACCCTCCGCGGCCTGCTCAAGTTCCGCACAGGGGCCCCGGTTCCCATCGAAGAGGTCGAGCCGGTCGAGTCCATCGTGCGGCGCTTCAAGACGGGCGCTATGTCTTTCGGCTCCATCAGCCCGGAGGCCCACGAGGCGCTTGCCATCGCAATGAACCGCCTGGGCGGCAAGAGCAACACCGGCGAGGGCGGCGAGGACCCCGAGCGCTTCAAGCCCCTGCCGAACGGCGACTCGAAGAACAGCGCGATCAAGCAGGTGGCTTCCGGGCGCTTCGGCGTCACCAGCGAGTATCTCGTTAACGCCCGTGAGCTCCAGATCAAGATGGCGCAGGGCGCCAAGCCGGGCGAGGGCGGCCAGCTTCCCGGGCCGAAGGTCTACCCGTGGGTGGCGAAGGTCAGGCATTCCACGCCGGGCGTCGGGCTTATCTCCCCTCCGCCTCATCACGACATCTACTCGATTGAGGACCTGGCGGAGCTGATTCACGATCTCAAGAACGCGAACCACGAGGCGCGCATCAGCGTGAAGCTCGTCTCGGAGGTCGGAGTTGGCACAATCGCGGCGGGCGTCGCCAAGGCTCACGCGGACGTCATCCTGATCAGCGGATATGACGGCGGGACGGGGGCGTCTCCGCTTTCGAGCATCAAGCATGCGGGCGTTCCGTGGGAGCTTGGGCTGGCCGAGACCCACCAGACCCTCGTTCTCAACAATCTGCGCAGCCGCGTCGCCGTCGAAACCGACGGGCAGCTTCGCACGGGTCGCGACATCGTTATCGCCGCGCTCTTGGGGGCCGAAGAGTTCGGCTTCGCCACCTCGCCGCTCGTGGCTCTCGGGTGTGTGCTGATGCGCGTTTGCCATCGCAACACCTGCCCCGTTGGCGTCGCGACGCAGGACCCGGAGCTTCGCAAGAAGTTCGCGGGCAAGCCTGAGTATGTGGTCAACTACATGCGCTTCATCGCGCAGGAAGCCCGCGAGATTATGGCCCAACTCGGCTTCCGCACCATCGAAGAGATGGTCGGCCGCACCGACATGCTCGAAGCCGGCAGCGCCGCTGAGCACTGGAAGGCGCGCGGCCTCGATCTCTCGCCCATCCTCCACCAGCCCGAAGCGGGGCCGGCGGTCGGCCGCGTCAAGCAGATTGAGCAGAACCACGGCCTGGACGAGTCGCTCGACCGGCGCGTGCTTCTCGATCTGTGCAAGCCCGCGCTGGAGCGGGGTGAACAGGTCATCGCGTCGCTGCCCATCCGCAACACCGACCGCGTGGTCGGGACGATGCTCGGGAGCGAGGTGACGCGGCGCTGCGGAGCCGACGGCCTGCCGGACGGGACGGTGCACCTCAAGTTCTCGGGGCAGGCCGGACAGAGCTTCGGAGCGTTCATTCCCGCGGGCATCACCCTCGAACTCGAAGGCGATTCGAACGACTACATCGGCAAGGGCCTTTCGGGCGGCAGGGTCATCGTCTATCCGCCGCGCGAAGCCTCGTTCCGCGCCGAAGAGAACATCATCATCGGCAACGTGGCCTTCTACGGCGCCACCTCGGGCGAAGCATACATCCGCGGCGTGTCGGGTGAGCGCTTCTGCGTCCGGAACAGCGGCATGACCGCCGTTGTCGAGGGCGTCGGAGATCACGGCTGCGAGTATATGACCGGAGGCCGCGTGGCCGTTCTCGGACTGACCGGGCGCAACTTCGCCGCCGGGATGTCGGGGGGCATCGCGTATGTCTTCGATTGCGACGGCGGATTCGAGAAGCGCTGCAACAGGGAGATGGTGGACCTGTATCCTCTCGATGACGAGGACGCCTCCGATCTCCGCGCGCTCATCGAGAAGCACGCCGCGCTGACAGGCAGCGAAAGGGCAAGAGACATCCTCAGCCGCTGGGACGAGCTGCTTTCGAGCTTCGTCAAGGTTTATCCCAGGGACTACAAGCGGGCCGTCGAGGCGCTTGCGAGAGTGCGGCAGGCGGGTCTTTCGGGCGAAGAGGCGGTTATGGCCGCTTTCGAGGAGAACGCCCGCGACCTGGCCCGCGTCGGCGGAAACTAGGCAGCAGAGAGTTACGGTACCAGGACAACCAATGGGCAAACCAACAGGATTTATCGAATATGCGCGGGAGACCCCGCCCGAGCGGGAGACGGCCAGCAGGGTCGGTGACTGGCTCGAGTTCCA
>JAGVUD010000191.1 GCA_019136435.1 Armatimonadota bacterium
GCGAGCAGGAGCGCTGAGAGCAGAAACACCCTTTTCATCATCCAATCTCCTTCTGTGTCGAGGTGGTGCTGATGTGGAGGTGAGAGGACAAACCAAACCGCTCTGCTGACGGCTGTACAGACTCCCCCCCTTTGCATCTCTGCGACAACTATGCGCCCGCAACGCCAAAAGAGCAACAGCTAATCGCCAAAACAGGTGTTATTACCAGGTCCGTGTGAGGGGAGTCCGGTGCGAAGCTCGTCTGGCGTGAATCGCGTGTGAGGAAAATGGGCGGTACAAGATTTGAACTTGTGACCTCCTCGGTGTCAACGAGGCGCTCTCCCCCTGAGCTAACCGCCCATACCGCGACCGTGCGATTATATCATCGGCGCGAAACGCGCCGCAAGCCGTACGGCGCTTCTAGTCCCACTCCGCCGTCAGAACTTCGGGCATTTCGACCAGATCGTCCGTGAGGCCGGAGAGGTCCACGCCGAGCGTGCCGTGGACTTTGAGCACAAACGCGCTGGCCGTGCCGCCCGCATCCGACGTAAGGTTCACCCTCAGAATCACGAGGCCGCGGCTCTCGAGCACTCCGGCGATGGACTGCATCATCCCTCTCGGGTTGCTGACCGTCACGCGCAGCTCCCGCTCAATGCGGCGGCCCTCAAGCCAGCCCTCAAGCTCCCGCACGAGCGTCAGAGTCGCTACAATGACCACGGTCGCGGCGGTGGCGGCCAGCAGCAGCCTTCCGCCCACTCCTATGGCCAGCCCCACACCTGCCACGGCCCAGAGGCTGGCGGCGGTGGTGAGCCCGCGCACCGCGCTGCCCTGACGCATAATGGTGCCCGCCCCCAGGAAGCCGATCCCGCTCACGATCTGGGCGGCAATGCGGCTTCGCTGCTCAACCGCATGCCCCTCCGCGATGCCGATGGATGCCAGCGTGAAGAGCGTGGAGCCCACGCCCACCAGAATGTGCGTGCGCAGCCCCGCCTGGTGACCGTGCATCTCGCGTTCGAATCCGACGAGACTCGAGAACACCGCGGACAGGATCAACTGCCACGAGGAGTGGAGGAGATAAGGGTAGTCCACGGCCTGCCCCTACACCCCCGGCCTGACTGCGTCCGCCGCGCCGTCCAGCTCAGCAAGCAGCGCGTCCTTGAGCGCGGCGGCCTCGGCGGCGGCGTGCGACAGCGCGACTTCCTTCTTCTCCGACCTCCCCCGGACCCTCATCTCAACCTTGCCGTCTTTCGCGCTGCGCCCCACCACGATCTGGATGGGTATCCCGATCAGGTCGGCGTCCTTGAACTTGACCCCGGCGCGCTCGGCGCGATCGTCGTACAGTACGCTCACGCCCGCCGCCTCCAGCTCGTCGCAGAGTTTCGCGGCAAGCGCGCCGTCCTCTTCCACGTTCAGGCAGAGCAGCACGGCTTCGTACGGCGCGACCGAGATGGGCCAGAGCAGGCCGTCGGCATCCGCCATCTGCTCGGCCATTGCCGCCACGGCCCGCGTCACCCCGAACCCGTACGTGCCCATGATTATCGTCTGCCCGGCGCCGTTTGCGTCAAGGTACGTCGCGCCCATCGCGGCGCTGTACTTCGTGCCCAGCTTGAAGATGTGTCCGGCTTCCACTCCGTGCTTCTCAACGAGCGTGCCCGAGCAGCGCGGGCAAGAGTCGCCGCCAGTCGCGACGCGCAGGTCGGCCCACTGGTCCACGCTGAAATCGCGCCCCTCGTTGATGTTCAGAATGTGCGCATCGGCCTCGTTCGCCCCGCTGACCCAGTTTCCGCCGTTTCTGAGCTCGCCGTCCGCGATGATCTT
The DNA here is from genome assembly GCA_019136435.1 of Armatimonadota bacterium. Classification (GTDB taxonomy): domain Bacteria; phylum Armatimonadota; class UBA5829; order DSUL01; family DSUL01; genus JAGVUD01. The sequence continues at coordinate 1,798 of JAGVUD010000191.1, forward strand.
CGCGCCTTTCAGGCCCTGCGGCCCCGCGAAGCCCACCGGCGCCCCGGTCAGTTTCTCGATGGTTTCCGGCGAAGCGAGCGCCACCTTCGCGCCTCCGAGCGCCCGCGCAAGTTTGGCCTCGTTCAGGTCGCGGTCGCCCCGCACCAGCCCCACAACCACCTCGCCGCCGCCGGTTTCGTAGATGAGCGTCTTGATCATCTTCTCGGCCGGCACTTCCAGAAAATCTGTCACCTCGTCAATGGTGCGCCGTCCCGGAGTCTGGACAAGCTTCACGGGGTCGGGTTCGAAGGCTTCGCCGTCCGCGCCCTGTCCGATCTCGCACCGCTCGGCGTTCGCGGCGTAGGTGCAGGAATCGCACAGCAGAATCGTATCCTCGCCCGAGTCAACCACGATCATGTATTCGTGACTGACCGATCCGCCGATGCTCCCCGATTCGGCCTCGACGACCTGGAAGTCGAGTCCGAGGCGCTTCAGTATGCGCCCGTAGCAGACGTACATCTGGCGGTAGGTTTCGTCGAGGCTCTCCTGGCTTGTGTGGAAGCTGTAGCAATCGTGCATCAGGAACTCGCGCCCGCGGATGACCCCGCCCCTCGGCCGCGGCTCGTCGCGGAACTTGGTCTGAATCTGGTAAAGCATCAGGGGGAGCTGGCGGTAGCTGCGCACCTCGCCGCGCACGATGTCGGTGATGACCTCTTCGTGCGTCATTCCGAGCACGAGATCCCGTTCGTTGCGGTCCTTGAGCCGGAAGATGACGTCCACGGCCGAGCGCCCGGTCTCGTCCCAGAGTTCCCTCGGGTGCAGCGCGGGCAGCAGAAGCTCCTGCCCACCGGCGCGGTTGTTCTCCTCGCGCACGATGGCGGCGACCTTCTGCACAACCCGATGCCCCAGAGGCAGCCAGGAGTAAACGCCGCTTGCGAGCTTTCGCATGAAGCCGGCGCGGAGCAGCAGGCGGTGGCTGATGAGCTCCGCCTCGGCGGGGACTTCCCGCAGGGTCGGTACAAATGCGCGCGAGTAGTTCAAACGTTTCCTCCAAACGGCAACAGATGATGGCTCCCTAGAGCATAGCGGATAGGCTCGAAATACGGCAAACAGCGTCAGCCGGGCCGAAACAAAAAAAGACCCGCCGGCAGAACCGGCGGGTTATCAAAAAAACTTGACAGAAGGAGTAAAAAGATATTTGGTTTCCACTCATAGTAGGTGCAAGATTCGTGCCAAAACGGCCGTCCAGGCCAAAAAATCCGGATTATTTTGATCCGGCGCCGGGAATCTGTCCCCGCAACCGCCGCAATGCCGAGAGTTTGCCCGCAGCGGACGTAAGCCGGAAGCGCGCCACCATCCTGCGCCGGTAACTGGGGGCGAAAACGATGAGGCGCGCCAGAGCGTAGCAGTATTCCAGAGCGAATCGCAGCGCGAGCGTGAGCCTGCGCCCCGGTCGGCCGGCGCTCTTCTGATACCGCTCGCGATAGACACTTTCCCCCCCATCAAAAGCCATGCGCCTGATTGCTTCCCATCTCACGCGCTCGGATTCGACGTGGTGACTCACAACCACATCCGGATCGTAGAACACCCGGAAGCCTGCAGCCTGCGCCCGCCGGATGAAGTCGGTGTCCTCGCGGCAGAGCTGCTGCTGGCCGCCGGCAGGGCCGAGATACGTACTGAATCCGCCGATGACCCGGGCAACCTCAGCACGGAACGAGAGGTTAAGGCCCAATGGCGGATTGTCGCGCACGATTTCGACAAACTCCTCGTAGGGACGGTAGTCTCCCAAGAAGCGCTGCCCCAGAAACAGCCTGCGCGAATCCGCCGCCACATCCGGCCTGAACACGGAGATTCCCGGTCCGCCAAGCAGGCCCACCTCGGGCGCGGCGAAGCCGGCCACGATTCGCTCGAGCCAATCGAGAGCAGGGCGGCAATCGTCGTCGGTGCAGGCGATTACGGGCGCGCGCGCTGCGGCAAGGGCAGCGTTGAGCGCTGAGCACTTGCCTTGCCGGGGCTCGTCAATGAGAATAAGGCGATAACCACATGCGGACTGCGCCTCAATCACGGCCCGGCGGGTGTCTTCCGGGGAGTTGTTGCAGACCACGATCAGTTCCCAGTCGTTGACGGGCAGGGTCTGTCTCAAGAAGCTCTCAAGTGCGCTGCGAAGCAGCTCGGTTCGGTTCCATGTGCAGATTACGGCGGACACCGCGGGGGTGTCAATTGCTGATGTCATTGCTCTGAATATACGAGGTGCAAGTTTCGTGCCAATACGGCCGTCCGGGCAAAACAGTCAGGCCATTTTGAGTTGGTGCCGGGAATCTGCCCCCGCAGATACCGCAAGGCCGAAAGCTTGCCCGCCGCGGACGCCAGACGGAAGGGTGCCACCATGCGTCGCCGGTAGCTGGGAGCTAGGACGAGGAGGTGCGCAGAACGTAACAGTATTCCAGAGCCAAGCGCAACGCGAATCTGAGCCTGTCCGGCAACCGCCCGGTGCTCTTCTCATAGCGCTCGCGATAGACGCCCACGCCTCCGTCAAAAGCCACGCGCCCAATCGCTTCCCCGTTGACGCGCTCTGATTCGACGTGATGGCTCACAACCACATCCGGGTCGTAGAACACGCGGAAGCCCGCGGCCTGCGCCGGTCACCCGCCACATCTGGCCCGAACATAGAGATTCCCGGCGCGCCAAGCAGGCCCACCTCGGGCGCGGCGAATCGGTTCATGATGCGCTGGAGCCAGTCGGGGGCCGGGCGGCAGTGGTCGTTGCAGGAGATCACGGGCGCGCGCGCCGCGAAGCAGTTCGGTCCAGTTCGACGCGCAGATTACGGCGGTGACCGCGAGGGTGTCATTGCTCTTCATGGCCGCCTCGGGTATAGCCGACGTGCAGGAAGCAACCCGTGCAGCGGGGAAACCCACAAATGGTAACTTCCGTCAAAAGCGCTGAGGTTGAATGTGTCCAAAGGGCTGTCTGTCGCAATCATAACCAAAAACGAAGAGAAGCATCTGGCACGTGCGCTCGAAAGCGTGCGCTTCGCGGATGAGATCGTCGTGGTGGACAGCGGCTCCACCGATGCAACACTTGCGATTGCGCGCGACAACGGCTGCCGCATCTTCGAGAGGGACTGGCCCGGGTACGGTGCGCAGAAGAACTTCGCCCTCGAGCAGGCCTCGCACGACTGGGTGCTTTCGCTCGACGCGGACGAAGCGCTAAGCAGAGAGCTTTCGGGGGAAGTGCACGAAGTTGTCTCCGGCGAGAAGAGCGGGTATCAGATCTACAGCTTCCCGCGCCTGACGCACTTTGTTGATCGCTGGATGCGGCACGGAGGATGGTATCCGGACTGGCAGATCCGGCTTCTACGGAGGGGCGCTGGGCGCTACAACGATCGTCCGGTGCACGAAGCGATTGTGCCGCAAGGCCCGGTCGGCAGGTTGAGCGGAGACCTGCTCCACTACAGCTACGAGTCTGTGGAAGACTACGTGGGGCGCATGAATACCTATTCTCGCCTTGCAGCGGAGATTCAGATCAAGCACGGCAGACGACGGGTCGGCGCCAGCAGCCTCGCCGGGGCTGTTGCGAGGAAGTTTCTCGAGGTCTATATCTACAAGAGGGGGTTCCTGGACGGGCGGCACGGCTTCGTTGCGGCCGGGCTGGCGGCGTGCGGGGTGTTCCTGAGGCAGGCGAAGACCCGTTGGCCGGAAGAGGGGGGCTGACGGGGACGCCGGCGCGGGAGGGAGGCGAAGGACTGGCAAGATCAGGAAGGTGACAACAATGCAATTCAGGATAACAACAATCCTTGTCCTGCTGGCCGCGCTTGCGGCGGCCGGGCCGCTGGCCACCCGGGCGGGGGCGGACGAGGAGTCGGAGTTGCGCGCGAAGATACGCGCGGCCACGGGCGACTTCAAAGACTTCAAGATGGACACCCGCATCGCCTACTCCAACCAGAAGGAGCTTGCGGTAATCGGGAAGGACTACGGGAAGTCCTACCAGTTCAAGACCTCGCAGATCATCTTCAAGTCGCCCGACAAGGTGAAGGTGACCTCCACGGCGGGTCTGGTGAATGTGAGCTACGTCATCACCGGCAACACCAAGCGCATCCGGGCGGGGCTGTTGAAGAAGACCGAAGACATCTCGAACGAGCCGCACAAGAAGCAGACGGCGCTCGACGTTGGCATCGTGACGGAGACCATCTGGCGGCAGTTCAGCGTGGACAATGTGAAGAAGGAAGGCACAGCTGCGGACCCGACCTACGTTCTGACGCTGTCGCTTTCGAACAGCCCGGAGAAAAAGCAGTATATCTGGGTGGACGGCAACGACCTGCGGCTGCTGAAGCGCGAGAAGCGAGAGTCGGACGGGTCGCTGAAGGCGCGGTATGTCTATTCGAAGCACAAGGAGTACAAAGGCGTACTATGGGTGCCGGGCGAGCAGAGGGTCTACAACAGGAACGGCGCGCTGGCGGGCACGACGGCGTACAGCAACATTCAGATCAACACGGGCGTCGCGGACGGAGTGTTTCAATGAGCAGAAGGCTGAAGGCATTGCTTGGAGCGGCGTTCCTTCTGGCTGCGGGGCTGTCCGGGGCGGCGGCCGTGCGGGCGCAATCCGCCGGCAAGGGCTCGTGCGACGAGCTGCTGAGCCTGGTGCGCAAGCAGACGGCTTTGTTCAGAGACCTCAGGCTGGACGTGGAGATTACGCAGCAGAATCAGAAAGAACTCGCGACGATTTCGGACGATTTCGGGAAGGCCTACGAGTTCAAGCGGTCGAAGCTTGTGTTCAGGTCGCCGGACAGCTTCAAGGTATCGGCGAAGGCCGGGGTCGTGAACGTCAGCTATATAGTGTCGGGGAACACCAAGATCGTGCGGGCGGGCTTCATCAACAAGAAGACCGACATCTCGAAAACCCCCCACAAGAAGCAGATCGCCATTGACGCCGGGATTCTGGACGAGACCTTCTTCAAGCAGTACACCGTCCGGGATTGCCGCAGGGAGACTCTGGATGGCAGGAGCGTCTACAAGGTGACGGCCGTGCGCTCGAACGCTCCGGATAAGGAGCAGTACACCTGGGTGGACGCCAGCGACCTGCGGCTTCTGAAGCGCGAGAAGCGTGAGGCGGACGGGTCGCTGATAGCGCGGCACGTGTACACAAAACACAAGCTCGTTGGAGGGCTATGGGTGCCGGGCGAGATGCGGGTTTACGGCCGGAACGAGAAGCTCGCCGGCACATCTGTTTACACGAACGCAAGGGTGAACAGCGGCGTAGAGGACAAGGAGTTCAGGTAATATTGGGCAGCCGGTATACGGAAGAGGACCTCTCGGGCCTGCGGCGCACGTCGGTGGAGGGGCGGGAGAGCAAAGTACACACGCGGGATTTCGCAGCGCCCGCGGGCCCGGGGGCTTCGGTGCGGGACCTGGTTGCGAGCTTCCCTCGCTTACTGGCGGGCAATGATTTCCGGGCAGCGGTTGACGCCCTCGTGGAGGCCGCGTCGCGACGAACGGCGCGGGAGCGATTCACGATTCGGAGATTGCGCTGTTCGGGCACACGAGCGAGCATGTGGAGCGCGGAATCGGGCGCGGCGTGTTCGGGATGATGAAGGAGACGGCGGACTTCATTAACCAGGCGGCTGTTGAAGGGAGCAGGCTGGGGCTGGGCTTTGGCGAGTCGGTGGGGCGCGCTCTGGTGGCCGCGGACTGCCCGCATCGCGAGATGTCTCTGTTTGCGAGCGCTTACGAACTGGGCGTGCCGGTGACGATGCACGTGGGCGTCGGGACGGACATTGTTCACATGCACCCGACGGCGGACGGGAGCGCAATCGGCGACTGCTCGCTGCGGGACTTCCGGATACTGATTCACGGCATGCGGGGGCTCGGCGGCGGAGGCGTGCTGCTCAACATCGGCTCGGCGGTGATCATGCCGGAGGTGGTGCTGAAAGCGATTACCGTGCTTCGCAATCTCGAGGTGTCGCTGGAAGGCTTCACGAGCGTCAACTTCGACTTCATGCAGCACTACAGGTCCACGCAGCAGATCGTCAGCCGCGTGAAGGAGGTCGGCGGGAAAGGCTACAGCCTGACGGGACACCACGAGATAATGGTTCCGCTTCTGGCGGCAGCTGTCGTGGACGGGTTGGGAGGATGATTTGAGCCTGGGGCTTGAGGGGCTGCTGCGGTCGCTCGAAGGGCAGCGCGTTCTGGTTGTCGGGGATGTGATGCTGGACGAGTACCTTTTCGGCGGCGTCAAGCGCGTATCGCCGGAGGCGCCGGTGCTCGTGGTGGATGTGGACCGGATTACCTGGGCGCCGGGCGGGGCGGCGAATGTGGCCGCGAACGTGCGGGCGCTCGGGGGCGAGGTGAGCATCGCGGGGCTGATCGGCCGCGACGACGCGGGGCGCAGGCTTCGCGAGCAGCTCGATAGCATGGGCGTTGACACGAGCGCTCTGGTGGAGGACCCGTCGCGGGAGACGACGCTGAAGACGCGGATTATCGCGGGGCATCAGCAGGTGGTGCGCGTGGACCGCGAAAAGCGCGACCGGCCGGACGCGAAGGTGGCGAAGCTGCTTTCGGCGGGCATCGGGGAGAAGCTCGCGGACGCGGGCGCGGTTGTGATATCGGACTACGACAAGGGCATCATCGGACAGTTGACGCTGGACGTCGTGAACATGGCCAAATCGCAGGGGCGCAAGGTCGCCTCGAACCCCAAGCCCAAAAACCTGCGCTGGTTTCACGGCGTCAACCTTCTGACGCTGAACCACCCCGAGGCGGAAGCGGCGAGCGGCGAGACGATTGACGACGAGGCGTCGCTCGGCCGCGCGGGCGAGAAGATTCTGGAGCGCACGGGCGCGGAGTGGGTGATTGTCACGCGCGGGGCGCAGGGGATGAGCGTGTTTGGCGCGAACGGCTGCGCGCCGGAGCATATCCCCGTGCTTCCGGTGGAGGTTTTTGACGTCGCGGGCGCGGGCGACACGGTTGTCAGCACGCTGACGCTGGCGCTG
>JAGVUD010000390.1 GCA_019136435.1 Armatimonadota bacterium
GAGCGCCCCCATGCTGCCGCCCATGAACGAGAAGTCAGCGATTCCGAGCACGGTTGGCTGTCCCCCGATGGCGGCGGTCCCTGTTACGAAACCGTCCTCGAGGCCCGTGGCCGCCCGGCCCTTCGCGAGCTTCTGCTGGTAGTCCGGGAAATCGAGCGGGTCGGCCGAGCGAAGATCGGAGTCAAGCCCCTCGAACGACCCTTCATCCGCAGTGATGACCAGGCGTTCCTTCCAGCCGAGACGGTAGTGATAGCCGCACTTCCCGCAGACGCGAAGGTTTCTCTCAAGTTCGGGCATGAACAGGATGGCGCTGCACGCCGGGCATTTCGTCCAGAGGCCCTCCGGAACCTGTTCTGCTTTCGCCAACGCCTGAGAATGCCGTCTGAACCAGCTGTTACCTGCCATAATTGCCGTAATCCGCCAAATTGCCGATACTCACTCGTGCCAAAGTCCCCGGCCCCGGCGGCGCCGGGACTCGCAAAAGAGGACTTGGCCCTTCCCGCTGCGAACGAACAGTATGAGCAAAAGACCGCGCCCCTGCCAGATACCATAGAGGAACCGACAGTGGACCTATCAGACCTCCGCAGACAAATTGATGAACTGGACTCACGCCTGCTCGAGCTTCTGAACCAGCGTGCCAGCCTGGCCGTTGAGATTGGGAGGCGCAAGGCAGCCGCCACCACCGACGTCTTCGCGCCCGAGCGCGAGCGCCACGTGCTGGATCATGTGCTGTCCGCGAACGCGGGGCCGCTTCCGGCCGAAAGCGTCCGCAACATCTATACCGAAATCATCTCCAGCATGCGCGCGCTCGAGAAGCCTCTTACGATTGCCTACTGGGGCCCTCCCGCGACAAACACGCATCTCGCGAGCGTCCGGAAGTTCGGATCTTCCTCGAGCTTCATTCCGCAGGATACCATAGCCGACGTCTTTGAGGAAGTCCAGCGGCGGCAGGCCGACTTCGGAGTCGTCCCCATCGAGAACTCGATTGAGGGCATTGTTAATCACACTCTGGACATGTTCCTGCGGTCGGACATGCGGATCTGCGCCGAGGTGTACCTGGAGATATTCCACGGGCTGCTCTCGCGGGCGCAGAACCTTTCGGAGGTGCGGAGGATCTACTCGATACCGGTGGCCACCGCGCAGTGCCGCAACTGGCTGTCGGCGCACATGCGGGGCGTGGAGATCATAGACGCCTCCACGACCGCCCGGGCGGCGATGCTCGCTGCCGAAGACCCGTCGAGCGGGGCCATCGCCGGTGAGATGGCGGCGCAGGTGTACGGGCTCAACGTGCTCGCCGAGCATATCGAGGACAACCCGGGCAACAAGACCCGGTTCCTTGCGGTTGGGCGCCTGGAGCCGAACCCCAGCGGCAGGGACAAGACGAGCCTCGTATTCAGCGTACCGCACAGGTCCGGGTCACTCTTGCACGCCCTTCAGGTGTTCTCGGATGCCGACATCAACCTGACCCTCATCGAGAGCCGGCCGACCAAGCAGATGCCGTGGGAATACGTCTTCTACGTGGACGCTCAGGGCCATCAGAGCAGCCCCAACGTGAGCGCGGCGATTCAGAAGCTCAGGGATATGGCGACGTTCGTGAAGGTGCTCGGGAGCTACCCCGAAGCGGACTGATCGGAGGGCTCCGCACCCGTCAGCCCGGACTCGATGGGGTCAAGCCGAATGGTGCGCAGTCGCCGTTCTTCTTTGCCGGTGACGGTCAGCAGCCAGCCTTCGCAGGTGACGGAATCACCGACTTCGGGTTCCTTGCCAAGCAACCCGAACACAAGTCCGCCGATCGTCTCGAACTCGCCTTCGGGGAATCCGGTCCCGATCTGCTCGTTCAGGTCGTCAATGCCTACCCGGGCATCAACGAGCGCCGAGCCGCCATCCTGAATGGTGAGCGGCGCCTCCTCGGTGTCGTACTCGTCGGATATCTCGCCGACAATCTCCTCGATCAGGTCTTCCACCGTAACAAGGCCCGCCGTGCCGCCGTACTCGTCGCGCACGATAGCCATCTGAAGCTTGCTCGCCCGGAACTCGCGCAGCAGGTCGCTGACCTTCTTGTTCTCAGGGACGAAGAAGGCGGGCTTCATCAGATCGCCCAGCGACACCTCGTGCCCGTTGTGCCCCCGCAGCACCCGCAGGAGGTCCTTGGCGTGAATGACACCGACGATGCAGTCCACGTTGTCCTGATAAACGGGGATTCGCGAGTGACCGAACTCGTGAATCTGCGCCAGGATCTCGTCCACGCTCCCGTTGACATCCATCACCTTCATGTCTATCCGCGGAACCATAACCTGGCGGACGACGGTGTCGCCGAACTCGAAGATGGAGGCGATCATCTCCCTCTCTTCTTCTTCGATGACGCCTTCCTCCTCGACAGCCTCGACCATCTCCTTCAGCTCTTCTTCGGTGCGGATTGTGAAGCCGATCCGGGGCGTGGCGCCGAACGGCTTGAGGATCAGGTTGGTGCAGAAGGTTATGAGGCTGATGGCAGGCGATACGAGGCGGGTGGCCCATTCGACAGGACGCGCTACTCGCAGGGCCAGCGAATCGGCCGAACGCGCGGCAAGCGACTTCGGGACAAGTTCCCCGAAGACCATGACAACCAGGCCGAGCACGACGGTTACGACGGCCACGGCAATGGCAACGTCGTGGCTCTGCGCTGACGGGTAGGGAAGCCCCGCGACGCCACCGGCCACGATCCGCCCCACCCCGACGGCGGCGGCCCCCGCCGCGCACAGCCAGAGGAGGGTGACGATAAGCTGGATTGCGGCCGCCAGGCGCAGCGGGTTTTCGGTGAGCGCCAGCACCCTTCGGGCCGCCTGGTTGCCCTCGTCCGCCAGATCGCGCATTCGTGAGCGGCGGGCCCCGGCAACAGCCGCGCCCGCGGCGCCGAAGAGCGCCCCGGCGAGGATCAGCACAGCGACAAGGATCAGATTACGTAACCAGCCGTCCAAAGCCCAACTCCAACCGGGCGCGGCCCGGTCTCATCGTATCGCATAGACCATAACGCCCAGAAGCGTCCCCAGAAGCCCCCCGAAGATGACCTCCCTCACAGTGTGAATCCCCGCATCCACCCTGCTCTGGGCGACCAGAATCGCCAGCAGTATGGCGATGGCGCGCGCGATGTTGTTCGGGGAAACGAAGATAATGGTCGCCGCGAAGAAAAATCCGAGCGCGGTGTGCCCGCTCACAACCCCGCCGCGCAGCAGTGTGCCCTTCCCTCCGTGAACCTTGCGGATGATGATGAGAGACATCAGAAGCAGAAAGCCGACCACCGTGACCGTGACGAGGTCTGGCGGCCTGGTGCCGATGTAGGCGTCGAAGGTCTGGCGGGGATTGCGGGGCAGCAGTATGAAGCCGATGGCGAGCGCGTTGAGCGTTGCCATCAGCACCGCGCCCGCGGCGATGTCTTTCGCGAACTTCGCCAGCGGGTGGTAGGTCTGCGTCACCAGGTCCACCACGGCCTCCACCGCCGTGTTCATCATCTCGGTCACCAGCACGAGTGAGATGGTGAGAAGCAGCAGGATGGTCTCGATGCGGCCAAGCCTGAACATGAGGCTGAGCACCAGCACCAGGACGAGCATCAGGAAGTGAAACCGCATATGCTTCTGCGTGCGAAACACGTGAAGCACACCCTCGGCGGCATACTTGAACCCGGCCAGGGGATTGCGGAGTTTCATGCCGGGCGCTTCTCTCCGGCGAACGCTTCCGGGACGAAGCGGCGCTCAGCGGCCCGCATCCGGCGGGCGGCGGATTCGGTCAGGTCGTCGTATCCCAGAAGATGCAGCGTGCCGTGCACGGCGAGAAGCATCACCTCGCAGCTGAGATCGTGCCCGCGATCGGCGGCCTGACGGCGAGCGGTATCCACGCTGACGACGACATCACCCAGGCACGGGTCGGGCTCGTCGGGACCGGCCGGGTCGTCCTGGGGGAACGAGATCACGTCGGTGGGTCCGTCCACTCCCATCCACTGGCTGTGCAGGCTGCTTATCTCGGCGTCGCCGGTGAGCCTGACCGACAGGCTGAACGACGGACTGCAGCCTTCGTCTTGCAGCACATGCCCCAGCCGCTCACGCAGCACCCGCCGCGGGAGCCCCCGTATAGCGCGGCCCTGGATGTCTATTGCCACGGGACGCCTGCCTGGCGGGGTACGCGCGGCAACGCGCGGAGCGGAGCCGCTGCCGGGCCTGGGTTACGGGAGAGGGATTGTGAGTAAGTACAAATGCTGAAATGCGCCCCCACTGCAGGGGCCTGCCAGGACAGGGGAAGGGCTAGCTGTTAGCCCGTCTGGCCTCCTGCAGCATCTTGCGGCGGCGGGCAGCCGCTGTCCGCCGCTTGCGGTCGCTCGGCTTCTCGTAATGCTCGTGAGCCCGGGCCTCCTTGAGGATACCGGTCTGCTGAAGCTGCTTCTTGAAGCGCTTAAGAGCGCTGTCCAAACTCTCGTTTGGCCTGATCTGCACCTGAGCCAATAAACATTCCTCCAGACGATTGCGCGCGCAAAGGCAGGCGTTACAAATGACGGCCGCGACGATCGGGGTGTGCCGCTGAACAGAGGTTCAGAAGCAGCGCACAGCCCAAGGCGCCGTCAGCCTGCCACAATGCCAGCCGAGATTATACCGCCTCCCTGCACGAATCGTCAATGCAGGCGGCTTGAAACACGCGCAGCGCATTGCTGGCGCGTGCGAATTCGACGGGCAAGGGGCGCTGAAGCTCTTTGTCCGGCGAAGTGACCCCTGCAGTCACCGAGCCCCGTCCTGCCCTTCGCCTGACAGATTCGGCTTGGACTTCAGCCACTGCGACAAGGGCACACCTTTCAGCCACTTGTCCAGATGTAACACGAGCGCAGCCGCGCCCACCAACAGCTTCGCAAGACCTTCCCTCTGAAACACAAGCGAGAGATAGGGTGCGCAGGCAAGCGCGACAAGCGTCAACGCTGCAATCTGGATGACGTTGGGGCCTGGTGCTGGCTGAAGTCCTCTCTGCCTGTCGAAGCACCTGGCGGCGTGCGCAATAAGCTCCCAAGCAAGTATCCAAACCAGAGTCGCGCACAGGCACCCGAGCGCCATATCAACCGGTTCCTGGCTTTCGGACAGTCCCAGAGCGAACGCCAGAGTCAAGAACATGGTGGCGTAGTCACCACGTCCAGTAAGGGAGCCGAGGAAGGCCTCCTTTGTGCTCTTCCCCTGACGGGCCGCGACCCCCCGGGCGAGCAGAAGGGCCGCGGCCAGGCAGGCCAGTCCAAAGCCCGCCATCATCATCCATGTTCGCGTTGTCTCGTTCATCGGATCAACTCCGGGTCACCAGAGATGCTGCTCTGAGCTATGCCGGCCGGGCTATCCCCACGGGTCGTCGTCAATGAGGACGCATCCGGCGCCGAGCTTCTGCTTCGGCTGCCCCTCGACGTCAATCTCGATGACGGTCGCGAGCGCATCGGGCGCGATCTCGGGAAGCCCGAAGATCACCAGCCTGTCTTTGTTCTGCCGGAAGCCCAGTTCATAGCCGCCCATCAGCCGCGCGCCGAGCACCTTGTTGAACAGGCCGCCAATGGCAAGCTCGGATCCCGGCCAGCGGTTGCAGTGAAAGTAGAGCTTGCTGCCCCTGGTCGTGAATGCCCCCGTGACCAGCCAGTCTTTGGGGCCGGGGTCCGTCGCCTCGTACAAGGACGGGCCGTACCGGCGCAGCCAGTCGCCGGTCTCTTTCAACGCCTGAACGCACGGCTCGGGCACGCTTCCGTCCGGGCGCGGGCCGATGTTGAGGAGCAGATTGCCGCCGCCGGCCGCCACCTGCCGCAGCATCCCGACCACCTGTTTGGAAGTCTTGTAGTCGGTGTCAATCGGCGTGTAGCCCCAGCTTCCGTTGAAGGTCATGCAGGCCTCCCAGGCGCGGCCGCCCTCGGCGGGCGTGATGTGCTGCTCGGGCGTGCCGAAGTCCTCGGGCATCTGCGAGCGGTCGTTGATGATGATGTCCGGCTGCAGCTCGCGCACCATCGCGTTCATCTTCGCCGACTCCCAGCCTTCCGCGTCCAGCGGCCAGGAAACGTCGTACCACATGATGTCCACCTTGCCGTAGTTGGTGCACAGTTCGCGGACCTGCCCGTGGATGTAGTCCACGAACCTGCGCCGCGCGGCCTCGTCCTTCTTGCAGCGGGCGCCGTCGGGGTGATGCCAGTCCATCATCGAGTAGTAGAAGCCGACCTTCAACCCTTCGGCGCGCGCGGCCTCGACGTATTCCGCGACGAGGTCCCGGCCGGGGCCGCATTTGGCGGCGTTGTAATCGGTGAGCTTCGAGTCGAACAGGCAGAAGCCCTCGTGGTGCTTGGTGGTCATCACCATGTAGCGCATGCCGGAGTCTTTGGCGAGCTTCGCCCACTCCCTCTGGCAGCCCGGAGCGGGCTTCCACGTCTGCGCGAGGGGTTCGTACTCCTCGACCGGGATGCGCTCGCGGTTCATGACCCATTCGTGCCGTCCGAGCTGGGAGTAGAGCCCCCAGTGAATGAACATTCCGAACCGGGCCTTCAGAAACCAGTCGAGCCGCCGTTTGCGATCCTGCTGTTCGGGTGTGAGTTGCTGAGATTCCACGCGTGTTGCCTCCTGTTAGGTGCTGGATAGAAGTTCGCTGCAACGGGCTGCCTGTCCTGCGGGTTGCATTGCGGTTGCAAAGCAGGCCAGAAGCCTGGAGGCCGGGGCCCTTGACGGGCAGGAAGCGGAAGCGCATGGTGACAGTGGAGGCGTCTGGGAACCGAGGCGCTTTCCAGCCGTATTGGTGTTAACGCAGTCTGCGGCCAAAGGAGTCTGTGATGACGGATATCCGCATACCGAGACCGGCAGAGTGCGACCGGCTTGCCGTCCACGCGCCGCCCCAACTCGCTGGCCTGAACTCTTCAGCTTCTGCCGGATGCGACTTTGCACGCTTCAGCAGCGCGAAGCGGAGGATCTATGATGAGTAGCCAGATCGTGGCTATGAAGACCAATGGTTCGCTCGGTACCATCAGGATGGACGATGACAACCACGTCCTCACCACTTACCGCAAGCCGCCTTTTCGCGTCTATACGCCGGGCGACCTGGAAATTCTCAACGCCGCACTTGGCGCCGATGTGTACAGCCCATTCGTGAGCCTTGACTACCAGGGCGGCTGCACCATGTTCTGCCAGATCAAGAACAACGGAGGAAGCGCGTTTTCGTGGCTTGCGGACAAGAGGATCGCCATAGAGGGCAGCCC
>JAGVUD010000066.1 GCA_019136435.1 Armatimonadota bacterium
GGTTGGTGTCCGGGGACATCCGTCCCTTGACTGGCGCGGTCATGCTTCGGCCCGTTCGTTCCAGAGAACTCCGAATCCGAAGCACCCACATCGGCTCCTATGGAGTGCGGAAGCAGAGCTTCCGCTTTCGTGCCTGCCGCACTCTAGAGTGGCTGCTACCAGCGCGACCGCGGGCGCTGGCGGGGAAGGCGCGGCGCGCGTCCGGGACGGCTGAGGCGGTACAACAGAAAGCCTCTCAGAAAGACAAGCGCCCCAACGGATATGCTCAGCGCTCCGGCCGCTATCGCGGTTCTGGCCCCCTGAGTGAGGCCCATCAGTCCGCCGACCGTGGCGAAGTAGCCGGCCACAGGTCCGCTCATCCACCTCAGCCAGAAAGCAATCCAACCGAGCCCGAGGACCATGTAGATGATCGCCTGCCGCCTGTGTCCTTCCAAGTTGCCTCCGTGTGTTCCCGCGCCTGTCCAGCGCCCTTATTTCAGAGACCTGCTCGCGGGCCCGGCGGTTCCGCGCGCCTGCAAAGACATCGCGGAGAACTTGTCATAGCCGCGGGTATGTCATATAGTTGATTTCGTCGGCTGAGGGACGCTGACAGAGGGCACGGAATGTCCGATTTCAAACAGCTGCTCGCAAACCTGCTGAAGGCGCGCTTCCCGTATCTCTACATCGCCACGTACGAGGAGGAGCGCGTTGTCTCGACCATCCGCCAGGTCGCCAGCGACCCGGGCCTCATCCGCACCCCGCGAACGGTGCTCACCTGGGCCCTCACCACGGGCATCTGCGGCGACGACCAGAAGCCGAGGCAGGACACAAAAGCCCCGCTTAGAGCGCTCGAGTTCATCGAGAAGTTCGACGAGCCCGCAGTCTTCGTCGTCAAGGATTTCCACGTGTATTTCGGGCAGCAGGGCCGCCCGGCGGACTTCGAGGTCATCCGCAAGATTCGCGATCTCGTGCCCGTCCTCAAACAGAGCGCCCGTCCCAAGAACGTCGTCCTCATCTCGCCCTCTCTCATCCTGCCCGGCGACCTGCAGAAGGACGTGACCATCCTGGACTTCGACCTGCCGGGCTTCACGGAGATCCAGAGCGTCCTGCAAGAGATGATCGCCGCCAATCGCCCCACCGGGCGGGTGTCGCTCAACCTGTCTCCCGAGGACACCGAGCGGCTGGCGAAGGCCGCTCTCGGCCTCACGCTCCAGGAAGCGGAGAACGCCTTCGCGCGCGCCATCGTCAGTGACGGGCAGCTCAGCATCAATGATCTGGACGTCATCCTCGAGGAGAAGCGCCAGATCATCCAGAAGACCGAGATCCTGGAGTTCGTCAAGTCGGACGTGGGGCTGGCCGATGTCGGGGGGCTCGGCAATCTGAAGCGCTGGCTCAGGAAGCGCGACAAGTCGTGGCTCGATTCCGCGCGGCGCTACAACCTGCCTCCCCCGAAGGGGCTGCTCATCACCGGCGTGCCCGGCTGCGGCAAGAGCCTGACGGCCAAGGCCATCAGCGTCGCCTGGCAGCTTCCGCTGCTGCGGCTGGATGTGGGCAAGATCTTCAGCGGCATCGTCGGCTCCAGCGAAGAGAACATGCGCCGCGCCATCAAGACCGCCGAGGCGATTGCGCCTTCGGTGCTCTGGATTGACGAGATCGAGAAGGGCTTCACCGGAACGAGTTCATCCGGGGACAGCGGCACGTCAGGGCGCGTTTTCGGCACCTTCCTCACCTGGCTTCAGGAGAAGACCCGTCCCGTTTTCGTCGTCGCGACCTCCAACAACATTCAGTACCTCCCGCCGGAGCTGTTGCGCAAGGGACGCTTCGACGAGATATTCTTCGTGGACCTGCCGACGTTGAAGGAGCGGGTGGATATCTTCAGGCTGCATCTCGCCCGGCGCCTCACCGACCCGGCCGTCACGGGCGATTTCAGCACGTCGGACGAGACCCTTTCGGACCTGGCAAAGCTGACGGAAGGCTTCGTCGGAGCCGAGATCGAACAGGTTGTGGTTACCGGCCTGTTCGAGGCATTCTCGGAGGACCGGTCTGTCACCACGAACGATTTCCGGAAGGCGATTGCCAACACCGTGCCGCTGTCGGTTACGCAGGGCGAGCAGATTCGCACGCTGCGCGAATGGGCGAGCGTACGCGCTGTGGCCGCCACGCCGAGCGAGGACCGGGCCGAATACGCCGAGCCGTCGGCGGGACCGCCCGGAGACGTTACCGCCTCCCGGGGCGGACGGATGGTGGACATCTAGGAAAGGACTGGCGCGCCATGTCTGTCGGAATCGAGCTTCTGCCCATCGCAATCGCGCTCAACATCGCCTTTGCCACCGCGACGCTTTCGTCTTGGCAGCAGTGCATGCAACTCAAGTTCCCCACGCGATTCACGAACGAACGCGAGCTGATCAAGGCGCTGCGGATGGCAGGATACGACGCGGAGCGCGTGGGCGGAACGATCAAGACGCACTTCAGCAGCGAACACGGAATCTGTTCGTGGGAACGCATCGGCGGGCGATGGACGGCGGTCTTCTCGAGGGGGGCTGCCAAAGACCTGGTGCGCGAGTTCATGCGCGACCTGACGGAAAAGCTGGGGACGGACCTGTTCATCCGTGACGGGCAGACCGGCAAGGTCCAGCCGATCCCGAACCGCACCTTCCCCACCAACTTCCGCGACGGCGACCTGCTCTTCGAAACGCTCAGAGCCGCGGGCGCAAAGCCCGTGCGCGCATCGGCGGGAGATATCGAGTGCAGGGTGGGGCAGGCGACCATGAGGTTCAGCCCGGTTGAGGACAGCGCGTACGTGCTGCAGATCGAAAACGCTCTCAATCAGGAGGAGATCTTCGAAGAGCTCTGCGCGCTGGACGGAAGCTACAAGCGGGCCGTCCAGCAGTCCACCTGCGAGCGCCTCAAGGAGCGTGCAGTCAGCAGCGGCATGGTTATCGAGAGCGAAGAGGTGCTCGAAGACCAGTCCATCGTCATCACGCTCACGGTGTCCGACTAGATGCCACGGGCTCCGGCGAAAGGAACGGGCAGCGCGCCGGGCGTAAAGCCGCTCGGCGATTTCGCCGTCACGCCGGAATCGGCGGCGCACGCGTCCATTGACGCCTGGCTGTCGCGGCGCTACGACTGGCTCAACCCCCAGCTTCACCTTGTCGCCCGCGACGAGCGCGACACGATGATGCCCGAGATGGTGGGCCGCCTGCGCGCCGTGCTCGATCGCGGATACCCCCTGTTTGCCGGCGAAGTCTGGATGGCGGGGAACCTGCAGCAGGCGGGCTTCATCGTCACCAACTACCGGGCGATGCTCCACACCATCAGCGGCAGAACGGTGTCCCTCGGCTATCCCGACCTGTCGCTGTACACCGATCAGAAGCCGGGGTTCCTGTCGTTCCGGCTTCGCGGGAAGACCATGGCCATCCCGATGACCGACCTGCTTCACGGCTACTATCCGCTGCCTGCTCCGCTCCTGAAGATCCACGGCGCCAGGGAGTGGGCCCAGCATCTGCCGGAGAGCTTCTGGCCGGCGATCTCGATGAGCGCGCAGGAGGCCGAAAAGCGCTTCGGCGTGACGCTGCCCATCGAACAGCTCGCCAACGTCGCGACCTGGATGATCGCCGTGGACGGCCAGCAGTACGGGCCGTACGACGCGCGGACACTCAAGGGGATGATCAGGGCGAAGCAGATTGACCCGCTGGTCTGCCTTGTGTGGAGCGAGGGTATGGACTACTGGGCGCCCATGAACCAGGAGGCGCGGCTGCAGGCGGCGCTCGGGGCGAAGCCCGCCGCAGCGCCTGCCGGCGCGCCGCCATCTCCCCCGCCCGCGAGTGTCGTCGCCTCTGCCCCGGGCTCGCCGTCCGGCGAGGAACAAACCGGTCTTGTGGACGTCAACAATGCGGGTCTCGATGAGCTTCTGACGCTCGACCCGATGACGCTGGAGGGGGCAGAGACGATACTGGCCCAAAGAGCCAGCAGGCTGGGCTTTCGGCGGCTTGAAGATGTGGGCGAAGCGCTCCGCCTTCAGCCCCATCAGGTCGAGCGCCTTCGCGGGCAGGTGCGGTTCGGCGAGTACCGGGGCGGCGGCCCCGTGACGTCGGCCCGCGGCCGTGTGATTGACTACTGAGGGGGCGCCAAAGGAGAGTCGAGGCAATGCCGAAACGCATCAGGATACAGATACACCCCGACGGGCGCGTGGAGGCCGAGACGCTCGGAATCACCGGCCCGTCGTGCACCGGCTACATCCGTCTGCTCGAGGAGATGCTCAGTGCCGAGGCGACGTCGTCGTACTACAAGCCCGAGTACTCCGCCGGCGAGCACCTTGTCGAGACCCGGGACGAGCGGCTGACGGTGGAACAGCAGCAGTCGCTGAAACAGAAGGCGGGTTCGTAGGGGGCATGGACCTCCGGCTTCACAGATATCTGCCTGTCACGCATGTGGACGGCCCGGGCGCCCGCGCGGGAGTTTGGGTGCAGGGCTGTCCCATCCGGTGCGCCGGATGCGCCGTGCCCTGTACCTGGCCGCCGGATGGCGGCAGTCTGACCTCGGTCGAGGAACTCGCCGCGCAGATACTGCGTGGCCCGGAGGTGGAGGGCGTCAGCCTGCTTGGCGGCGAGCCGTTTGCGCAGGCCCCCGCGCTGGCGGAGCTGGCGAAGGCCGTGAGGGGGGCGCATCTTTCGGTTGTCGTGTTCACGGGCTACGAAATCGAGTTCATCCGCCGCTGCCGCCGCGCCGGGTGGCGTGAGCTTCTTGCGCTCACCGACCTGCTGATTGACGGGCCGTATGTCGCGGAACTCGAGGATTACAGCAGGCCGTGGGTGGGATCGTCGAACAAGAGATACCACTTTCTGACCGATCGCTACCGCGACCTCGAGGGGCGCCTTTCGGAGATACCGAACAGGGTTGAAGTGCGGATTTCGCCGGATGGCCGGATTCTGATGAACGGGATGGGGCGCCTCCGCGAGATCGAGCACGATCTGTTCGAAGGCGTGGCCCGGCGGGCTCCGGGGCAAGGCCGGCGCGCGGCCGGGCCTGGCAGTAGAGGGGCTGCGTGAGCATCTTCGACCTGATCAGGGGCGGAAAGCGCTGCCCGTCGTGCCGCCGGACAGGGGTGGTCGTGCTGCGGGAGACGGTGGAGGTGGACCGGCAGGTGGGGTCCCGCCGCGAGGACGGCGAGAGCACCGATGTTGTTGACGTCCTGACAGACGTGCTCGATGGCTACTCCATGCGCCGCAACCGCGGCCCGCGCGACGTCCCGTTCGCCTACGCCACCTATAAAGAGTATTACCAGTGCACGGCCTGCATGCACACGTGGGATGAGATTCTCACGCGCAACCTGACCTGAACGCCGTCCGCTCGACCGGCACCGATCGAACGGCAGATGCTCTGCCGGTTGGTGTGCGGGGACATCCGTCCCTTGACCGGCGCGATCATGCTTCGGCCCGTTCGTTCCAGAGAACTCCGAATCCGAAGCACGCGCGAACTCTCAAGCACTCGCGAGGGTTCCAGGCGGGGACACCCGGAGTCATATCAAAGGCGCGGCGTCAGCGTTGCGTACCGGTACGGAACTCGATCACCCGAAGGGGACTGCTCGGCGCTTTGGGGTCGTCGGGGTACTCCTGAAGGTACACCGCCAGCACGTTGTCTCCCCGGGTTCGGTCGAGTTGCGGCTGGCCCGTGAACGGACCCCGCAGGCGCTTCACCTCGCGCCAGTCGCCCCAAGTCCCGCGTGAGGCCGCCCCAAGCAGCACCAGGTCGCGATCGTCAATGAACTCATCGCCCGTAACGACAAGATACAGGTTGTCCGCGCTGTCCGCACAGACCTGCGGACGCGTGCCCATGAAGCCCAGCACAGTGCGCCGCCACTGGCCGTTCGTGTCGCGCCAGTAGTGCATGTAGCGGCACTGCTTTCGCGTCTGCTCCCAGTTCAACTGCGAGGGCGTCTCGTCCATGAGATGGAACGTGACGATGTGAACCCGCCCCCGCGAATCCACGGTCTGCGTCGTCGAGTTCATCAGCCCGCGGAACATATCAACGCGCTGGAAGCAGATTCCGGGCGTGGAAATGCTGAGCGGCTCCTCGCCGCGAGAGGCCACATGCTTGCCCGCGCCGTTCTTCCAGGTGTCGCCGCCATCATCGCTGTATGCATAGCAGAGGTCGTGATTCGTCATCGGGTCGCCCGACTCGCGCCACACCCAGCTCAGATGCATTCTGCCCTTCGCGTCGTAGGCGATGCCGTTGAGATAGGCGCACCGCGACTCGCTCATTCCGTACTTCCCGGCGCCGGAGATCAGCATCCGGGGCTGCGACCATCCCTGCCCTGCCTTGTAGTCCGCCAGCATCCAGTCGCCCTGGCCGCTGCCGCCCTGCCGGAACATGAGTTGGAGCCCGCCGTCCGGACGCGGGATAAAGCGCGGATAGGTGACGCCCGTGACGGCCTTCCCCGGTTCGAGTTCACCCTTCACAGGGCCGAACAGGTCAGCCGTCCACTTGTGCGACTCCGGGCGCGTGGCCACGCCTGCCCGCGAGACGCGATAGTGCAGAGGATGGCCGTGGTGGTCAAACGCCAGATGTATGGCGCCGTCCGCCGCGCAAATTCCCAGCACGGTGACGTTGTGTGTATCATTGCTCCGGATTGTGTAGTCCTCGAAGCGTATTACCTGCCACGCGCCCGATGGCGAAGGGCGGCGGGCAATGCACAGGCGGCGCTCCGAGTCCCACCACGTTGTGTACTGCCACCCGTTGTGCGAGGCAATGGCATGCTGCTGAAACGCCATTCCGTTCACAGTCGTGTTCCAGCTTGCGCCGGGCAGGTGCAGAACGGACGGGTCAACAACCGTGTCGCTCAGCACGTCAGCCTGCGGTACAGCCCCGCGCGCGGGAGCGCGGAAGAGAAGCAGGACGGTGCACACAGCGAGCGGCACAGCGAGCAGAAACGTCAGGCGTTGATGAAGCATGGCGGCAGATCTCCCTTACAAGGATAGCGGCCACGCGCACTGCGGTCAACCGCGGGCAGAACCGATCGACCGGCAGATGCTCTGCCGGTTGGTGTCCGGGGACATCCGTCCCTTGACCGGCGCCGTCGCGCTTCGGCCCGTTCGTTCCAGAGAACTCCGAATCCGAAGCACGCGACGTGATGTTCGACCTTGAGGGTCTGGAGGTTTCGGCGCGGTAGGCGGCTTCCAGGTGGAGACACCGGCAGTGATGGTAACGGAATTGCGAAACTCGGGGTTGCATTGCGGGCGTGAT